>JASHQW010000315.1 GCA_030038875.1 Gammaproteobacteria bacterium
TCCGGGTGGATGCGGCTGATGTCGATGAGCTCGTGGTTGTAGCGGTCGACGAAGTTGCGCTCGAGATCGAGCACGTAGGCGAAGCCGCCGGTGAAGCCGGCGCCGAAATTGACGCCGGTGCGACCGAGCACGCACACCGCGCCCCCGGTCATGTACTCGCAGCAGTGATCGCCCGCCCCCTCGATCACCGCGAGCGCGCCGGAGTTGCGCACCGCGAAGCGCTCGCCGGCGACGCCGGCCGCGTACAGCTCGCCGCCGGTGGCGCCGTAGAGACAGGTGTTGCCCATGATGACGGTGTCCCTGGGCGAGTAGCGAGCGGTGCGCGGGTGGCGCAGCACGATGCGTCCGCCGGCCATGCCCTTGCCGACATAGTCGTTGGCGTCGCCCTCGAGATAGAGGTTGAGTCCCCCGGCATTCCACACGCCGAAGCTCTGGCCGGCGTTGCCCGTGCAGCGCACGATGAGCGGGGCGTCCTGCATACCGTGATTGCCCCAGCGGCGCGCGATCTCGCCCGACACGCGCGCCCCGATCGAGCGGTTGAAGTTGCTGAGCGGGTAGCGCCACTCGCCGCCCGACTTCGCCTCGATGGCCGGGAGCATCTCGCGCACCATGCGCTCGGCGAGCTCGCCCTTGTCGAAGGGCGCATTCGACGGCCTGGTGCAGAACTGCGGCGCGGTGCGCGCGAGCCCCGCGGTCGAGAGGATGGGCGCGAGGTCGAGCTTCCTCTGGCGCGGCGTCGTGCCGGGCAGCGGCTCGAGGCACTCGGTGCGGCCGATGATCTCCGCGAGCGTGCGCACGCCGAGTGCGGCGAGGATCTCGCGCACCTCTTCGGCGACGAAGCGGAAGTAGTTGATCACCATCTCCGGGAGCCCGGTGAAGTACTTCGAGCGCAGCACGTTGTGCTGGGTCGCCACTCCGGTGGCGCAGTTGTTGAGGTGGCAGATGCGCAGGTACTTGCAGCCGAGCGCCACCATGGGGGCGGTGCCGAAGCCGAAGCTCTCGGCGCCGATGATCGCCGCCTTGACTACGTCGAGCCCGGTCTTCAGTCCCCCGTCGGTCTGCAGCCGCACGCGATGGCGCAGGTCGTTGGCGCGCAGCGTCTGGTGCGTCTCCGCGAGCCCGAGCTCCCACGGCGTGCCCGCGTACTTGATGGACGAGAGCGGGCTCGCACCGGTGCCGCCGTCGTAGCCGGAGACGGTGATGAGATCGGCGTAGGCCTTGGCAACGCCGGCGGCCACGGTGCCCACTCCGGGCTCGGCGACCAGCTTCACCGACACGAGCGCCGCAGGGTTCACCTGCTTGAGATCAAAGATCAGCTGGGCCAGATCCTCGATCGAATAGATGTCGTGGTGCGGCGGCGGCGAGATGAGGCCCACTCCGGGGCGCGCGAAGCGCAGGGTCGCGATCATGTCGTTGACCTTGTGGCCGGGGAGCTGCCCCCCCTCGCCGGGCTTGGCACCCTGCGCGATCTTGATCTGCAGCACCTCGGCGTTGACCAGGTACTCGGGTGTCACACCGAAGCGCCCGGAAGCCACCTGCTTGATCTTGGAGTTCTTCTCGGTGCGATAGCGCGCCGGGTCCTCGCCCCCCTCGCCGGAGTTGGAGCGCGCCCCCAGGCGGTTCATGGCGATGGCGAGCGCCTCGTGGGCCTCGGGCGAGAGCGCGCCGAGCGACATCCCGGCGCTGTCGAAGCGCGCGAGAATCGCCTCGGCCGGCTCGACCTCCCCGACGGGCAGCGGCGGGGCCAGCGGCTTGAGCGCGAGCAGATCGCGGAACGTGGACGGCGGACGGTCGTTCACGAGCTGCGCGAACTGCCGGTAGTGGGAGGGGTCGCCGGAGATCACCGCGGCCTGGAGCGCCGCGATCACGTCCGGGTTGTACATGTGGTATTCCCCGCCGTGCACGTACTTCAGGAGCCCCCCCTGGACGATCGACTCGCGCGGATTCCAGGCGCGCGCGGCGAGCTCGGATGCGTCCGCCTCGAGGTCGGCGAAGTCCGCGCCGCCCACGCGGCTCTCGGTGCCGGTGAAGCACAGGCTCACCACCTCGTCCGCCAGTCCGACGATCTCGAAGAGCTGGGAGCTGCGGTAGCTCGAGATGGTCGAGATCCCCATCTTCGACATGATCTTGAAGAGGCCCTTGCGCAGGCCCGCGCGGTAGCTGCGCCCGAGCTCGAGCCGCGCCGCGAAGTCGAGCTTGACCCGCCCGCGCCGCATCATCTCAAAGAGCACCTGGTACGCCATGTAGGGGTAGACCGCGGTCGCACCGTAGCCGATGAGGCAGGCGAAGTGATGCGGCTCGCGCGCCGTGCCGGTCTCGACCAGCAGGTTGCACTTGCAGCGCAGGCCTGACTTCACCAGGTGCTGGTGGACCGCCCCCGTTGCCAGCAGGGCGTGCGCCGGCACGCGCCCCTTGACCAGGTAACGGTCCGAGAGCAGCAGCACGAGCTTGCCTTCGCGCACCGCGCCCTCGGCCTGCGTGCACAGGCGCTCGATCGCGCGTTTCAGGCCCTCGGCGGGCTCGTACTGCAGGTCGAGGAACTCGTGCGTCACCTCCTCGATCGCGAGGATCTGCCGCAGCTTCCGCTGCGAGAGGATCGGCGAACCGAGCACGATCTGCCGGGCGTGCCCCGGGGCGGGCACGAAGATGTTGCACTCGGGGCCGATCTGCGTCTGCAGCGACATCACGATCGTCTCGCGCAGCGGATCGATCGGCGGGTTGGTGACCTGGGCGAACTGCTGGCGGAAATAGTCGTAGAGCGGTCGCACCTGGTGCGACAGCACCGGCATGGGCGTGTCATCCCCCATCGAGCCCACCGCCTCGCTCTCGTCCACGGCGAGCACGCGAATGATGTCGTCACGCTCCTCCTGAGTGACGTTGAACATCTTCTGATAGAGAGACAGCGTCTCGCGATCCATCGGCTCGGCCGCGAGCCGCGCATCCACCAGATCGCTCTCGAGGTACCGCACGCCCTCGCGCAGCCACCTCTTGTAGGGATGGCGGCTCTTGAGCACCTGGTCGATGTCCTGCGAGCTGAGGAGCGTGCCCGTCTCGAGGTCGAGCGCGATCATGTCGCCGGGACCGAGCTTGCCCTTGCGCACCACGTCCTCCGGTGCGTAGTCCCACACGCCGGTCTCCGAGGCGATCGTGAGGCAGCGGTCGCGCGTGATCACAAAACGCGCCGGACGCAGCCCGTTGCGGTCGAGCGTGCACACCGCATAGCGCCCGTCGGTCAGCACCACGCCGGCGGGCCCGTCCCAGGGCTCCATGTGCACCGAGTAATACTCATAAAAAGCGCGCAGGTCCGGATCGATGGTGTCGAGCCCGTGCCACGCGGGTGGGATCAGCAGGCGCATCGCATGCAGCGGGTCGAGGCCCCCCATGAGGAGCACCTCCAGCATGTTGTCGAGGCTCTGTGAATCCGATCCCGAGAGCGACACCAGCGGCAGCACCTGCTGCACGTCCGGCAGGAGCGGCGAGCGCAGCAGCGGTCCGCGCGCCTGCGCCCAGTTGCGGTTGCCCTGGATGGTGTTGATCTCGCCGTTGTGGGCCAGATACCGGTACGGGTGGGCGAGGCGCCACTGCGGCAGCGTGTTGGTCGAGAAGCGCTGGTGGAACACCGCCACCGAGGACTCGAGGCGCGGATCCTCGAGGTCCGGATAGAACTGGGTGAGGTACCGGGGCATCACCATGCCCTTGAAGACGATGGTGCTCGCCGAGAGGCTCGGCACGTAGAACACCGGATCGGCGGCGAGCGCCTTCTCCGCGAGTCGCCGCGCCATGAAGAGTCTGCGGTTGAACGCCGGCTCGTCGATGGGCAGCGGGCAGTTGACGAAGAGCTGCTCGATCGCCGGCAGCGTCTTCAGCGCCTCGGCGCCGCAGGCTTCCCGGTTCACCCGCACCCGCCGCCAGCCGGCGACGTCCAGCCCCTGGCGCTTGAGCTCGGCCGCGAGCACCACGCGCGCTTCGCCCGCCGCCTGGGCGTCGCGCGAGAGGAAGACGAGGCCGGAGGCGAAGCCCTCGGCGAGCCTGATGCCGGTCTCGGCCGCCACCGCCCGCAGGAAGGACTCCGGCTTCTTGAGGAGCAGCCCGCAGCCATCGCCCGTCTTGCCGTCCTCGGCGATGGCGCCCCGATGAGTCAGGCGATTCAGCGAGGCAATCGCCCTGCTCACCAGCGCGTGGCTCGGCGCATCGTCGAGGCTCGCGATCAGCCCGAACCCGCAGCTGTCGCGCTCGTAAGTCTCTTTATAGAGTCCGGCGTTCATGAGTGACGGTCCTAAGCTCCAAGCTCACTTGGCTCATGCAGACAGGCCCAGCCGAACGGGCTCGAGGCGTCCGCGTCGGCTTAGCTGTCTGGCAAATCGTGCGTTGAAGGAGATCCGCGGCCTAAGACTCAAGAGGCCTCGAGAACCGCGAATTGCGCAGCCGGAGCCATGGCGGAGGGCGTTCGAGCCGCTGTCCCGCCGGACGACTGTCTTACACCATCACTATGCGATCGATAATACCGGCCTCGGAGGCTCTTGCAAGCGCGGATCCGCCTCCTGCCGAGCGGAAGGCGACCAGCAGTGGCCCGAGCGCCCTCATGAGCCATCGCCCGCGAATCACGCCTGCGCATTGGGCCTGCGCATTGGGCCTGCGCATTGGGCCTGCGCATGGGGCGTGCGCATGGGGTGTGCGCATTGAGAACCGCAGGGGTGCTGTGCACGGGACCACGGTAGTCGCCCAGAGCTGGCCGAATCGTGTGGCGGGCCACCAGCGAAGCGCGCGCGGCGCCGCGCCAGCTGCGACCCGAGCCTCGCCGCACGTCACAAGCCTCATCGCGAGGCTTGCGTAACGCCGCGCACTGTCCCAGTATCGCGCCGCCGCTTACCCTCGGCGGCGAGCGAGGTGTTGGAACAGCAATGAAGCAGCGCAAAGCGTCGACTGACAGCGACCCTGGGCCCCGTCTTCAACGTCTCAACGAGTATCTCGAGAGGAATTTCCCCGACTTTTTCGCGGAAGCGCGCTTTCAGGTGGGGAACGACGACTACTTTCTCTACGCCCGCTTCGGGCAGTACCTGGCGCGCACCATCGAGCAGAACCGCGCCTCCGGCCGCGTGATCAACCGCGGCTTCACGCTCCTCAACCGCATGGCACGCGCCTCGGCGCGCTCCCCGAGCATCCGCCAGATGCTGGTGTCGGGGCCGCTCGAGTACATCGTGGATGCGCCGAAGGCCCGGGCGCTGGCCCTGAAGCGCCTCTCGGCCGAGGCGCAGGGGTATCTCGAGAGCCTGTGCGAGTGACCGACGCCCGCTGACGGCCGCCCGGGCTGGCAGCGAGGATCAGGCCGCCGGCGGCTCGCGCGCGGTCAGCGGTACCTTGACCCGCCGCGCCCGGCGCACGACCGTGAGGGCGAGCTCCGTCCCCGGCGGCACGCCGCCAAGCAGGCGGTGCAGCGTGTCGATTCCGTCGACCGGCTCGTCGTTCACTGCCACGATCAGGTCGCCGGGCTGCAGATCCGACTCCGACGCCGGTCCCGCGCGCTCGCGCGACAGGATCTCGACCGCCCGCATCGCCTTCAGATCCAGAGCGCGCACCAGGCGCAGGTCGAGCGGCCGGTCGCGCGCCGCGATGCCGAGCCAGGCGCGCCGCACCCGCCCCCGGGTGAGGATCTGCGTCAGCACCCACTGGGCGGTCGCCGCCGGGATCGCAAAACCGATGCCCTGAGCCATCGGAATGATCGCGGTGTTGATGCCCGTGACGGCCCCGTGGGCATCGACCAGCGGCCCGCCCGAATTTCCCGGGTTGAGAGCGGCGGTGTGCTGCACGATCCCTTCGATGAGGCGCCCCTGGCGGCTGCGCAGCGAGCGGCCGAGCGCACTGACGACGCCCGCCGAGACCGTTGATTCGAACCCATACGGGTTGCCGACGGCCACTACGAGCTGCCCGGCGCGCAGGCGCTGCGCACTCGCGAGCTCGGCGTAGGGAAGCGAGGCCGCCTGGGCGCGCAGCACGGCGAGATCCGTGGCCGCATCGCGCCCCGCGACCACCGCCGCCACCGTGCGCCCGTCGACGAATGAGACGCGCGCTTCCTCGACGCGCTGCACGACGTGCTCGTTGGTGAGGAGGTAGCCGTCGGGTGTCACCACGACTCCGGAGCCCGCGCCGCCGCGGGCGCGCGCGGCCTCCTCGGCCCCGCCCGTGTAGACGCTGACTACCGCCGGCCCCACCTGCTCCACGGCACCCACGACCGCCGCGGAGTAGGCATCGAGCGGCTCGGGGCGCGCTTCGGTGCCCGCGGGTTCGGTGCCTGCAGGCGGCGCTGCGTCCATGCGGCGAGGCATGGGGACCTGCCGCGCCAAACTCAAGTCCCCGGCTCGTGGATTCCTGCGAGAATCGCCGCCGATCCCATGATCTCACTCACCGAAACCGCCATCCTGCTGGCCGCCGCGGTCGTCGCCGTCTCGGTGTTCCGCTTCCTGCGCCTTTCCTCGATCTTGGGCTACGTCGCCGCGGGACTGGTCATCGGCCCCTGGGGGCTGAATCTCGTCGGCGACGTCGACCGCATCACCAAGGCGTCCGAGTTCGGCATCGTGCTGCTGCTCTTCATCATCGGCCTCGAGCTGCAGCCGACGCGGCTCTGGGTCATGCGGCGCACCGTATTCGGCCTCGGCGCGGCTCAGGTTGCGCTCTGCACGCTGCTGCTCGGCGCAGCCGCCTGGTCGGCCGGACTGCCCGCGGTCGCCGCCGCCGTCGTCGGCTTCGGGCTGTCGCTCTCGTCGACGCCGCTGGTGCTGCAGCTGCTGGCCGAGCGCGGCCAGCTCAAGACGCAGCACGGACGCGCCGCCTTCAGCATCGTCCTGTTTCAGGACCTTGCAGTGCTGCCGGTGCTCGCGATCCTGCCGCTGCTCGCGCCGGGCGGCGCCTCGCACCCGACGGATGGGGCCTGGTGGGTGGGGCTCCTCAAGCTCCTGGCGGTGATCGCCGGGGTGATCATCGGCGGCGGCCGGCTGCTGCTGCGGCCGGCGCTGCGGATCGTGGCACGGGTGCGCGTCGCGGAGGTGTTCACGGCGGCGGCGCTCCTCACGGTGATCGCGACCGCGCTGATCGCCAATCGGGCGGGACTCTCGATGTCGCTCGGCGCCTTTCTCGCCGGCGTGCTGCTCGCCGACAGCGAATTCCGCCACGAGCTCGAGGCCGACCTCGAGCCCTTCAAGGGGCTGCTGCTCGGCCTGTTCTTCGTCTGCGTCGGAATGTCGGCGAACTTGGGGCTGCTCGAGTCCGAGCCACTCACGCTCATCGCGGTCACGATGGCCTTTCTCGCGATCAAGATCCTGGCGGTCGCGGCGCTCGGGCGCCTCGGCCGCTGCCGGGGCGATGAGGCGTGGAAGCTCGGCTTCACCCTCCCCACCGGGGGCGAGTTCGCGTTCGTGCTGTTCACGCTCGCGGCCCGGCAACGCCTGCTCGATGCCAGGACGGCCGACCTGCTGGTGCTCGCGGTGACGCTCTCGATGATGCTCGCCCCGCTCCTGCTCCTCGCCGAGGAGCGGGTGCGCGCGCGCTGGCTCGCCGCGCCGCAGGCCCCCTACGATGCGATCGAGGCGGGCGACAGCCCGGTGATCATCGCCGGCTTCGGCCGCTTCGGGCAGATCGTCGCACGCATCCTGCAGGTGAAGCGGCTGTCCTTCACCGCGCTCGACAGCAGTCAGACCCATGTCGATTTCCTGCGGCGCTTCGGCAACAAGGTCTACTACGGCGACGCCTCGCGCCTCGACCTGCTGCGCGCGGCGGGCGCCGCCACGGCGCGTGTCCTGGTGCTGGCGCTCGACGACGTCGAGGCCTCGGTCCGCACCGCGGTGGTGGCGCGCGAGCAGTTTCCGAACCTCAGGATATTCGCCCGCGCCCGCAACCGTCAGCACGCCTTTGCGCTCATGGATGCGGGCGTGACCGTGATCGTGCGCGAGACCTACGCCTCGAGCCTCGAGATGGCCGGCCGCGTGCTCGAGGCGCTCGGCGCGACCCCGGCGGCGGCGCGCGAGGCGGTGCGCCGCTTCCGCGCGCACGACGAGCGCACCCTCGCGGCGCAGTACGCGGTCAAGGAGGATGAGAGCAAGTTCCGCGCCACCACGGTCGAGGCCGCGCAGCAGCTCGAGAAGCTGTTCGAGGCCGACGAGAAGCCCGCCGATGGATGAGGCGCGCGCGGTGCGCGAGTACTGGTTTGGCGCGCTGCCCCTCACGGCGGAGGCGCTCGAGCACCGCATGGATTTCTGGTTCGGCCCGCAGGCCGAGGGTCACGACGAGGAGATCCGCAGCCGCTTTGGCGGGCTGCTCGAGCGCGCCGCCGCCGGGGAGCTCGCCGGCTGGGCCGATGGCCCGCGGCGGCGCCTGAGTCTCATCATTCTCCTCGACCAGTTTCCGCGCCACGTGTACCGGGGCACGGCGCGCGCCTTCGAGTACGACGCGCAGGCGCTGGCGCTGACGCTCACCGGCATGCAGTCCGCAGCGGACGGCGCCCTCGACTTCAGCGAGCGGCTCTTCTTCTATATGCCGCTCGAGCACGCCGAGAGCCTCGAGGCGCAGGACGAATCGGTCGCGGCCTTCCGCCGCCTGCTCGCGGAGGTGCCGCCCGAGCTGCGCGCCACTTTCGAAGGCACGCTGCGCTTCGCCGAGGAGCATCGCTCCATCGTCGAGCGCTTCGGCCGCTTTCCGCACCGCAACGCCGTACTCGGGCGAGCGAGCACGCCCGAAGAGCTCGAGTGGCTTAGCGAGGGCGGTGCGAGCTTCGGGCAGCAGGCGCCGCGCGGCTCTCAGTCCTGAGCGGCCACGAGCCGCTCGAGCCGGCGGATCCGCCGCTCGAGCTCGTGCTGCACCTCGAGCAGCTCGACGGCGAGCGCTGCGCCGCTCGCGTTGATGCCGAGATCGCGCATCAGCCGCCCCACGACGCGCAGCCGCGGCAGCGCCGTCGCGGGAAACTCCCACTCGCCGGGCGCGCTGCCGCGCGGCGACACGAGCCCGAGCGCCGCGAGCTCATGCACGGCTCGCGCATCGATGCGGCACACCCGGCAGATCTCGGTGAACGCGATCCAGTCGCCCTCGCCTAACACCTGCCCGGCTGCGATTTTCGTCACCTGGCTCATGCGTCACCCCGTGAGGTCGGCGCGCGGATTGAAGTCGAGCTTGGCGCGCATCTCGCCGTAGACCGCCTTGGCTTCCGCGGTCGTCGCCGGCGGCAGCACGACCTTCAGTTGCACGTATTGGTCGCCGGGGGGCTTGCCCGGAAGTCCGCGGCCGCGCAGCCGCAGCTTCTGGCCCGACTGTGCGCCGGCCGGGATCTGCATGTCGACCGGGCCGCCGAGCGTCGGCACGGTGACAGATGCGCCGAGGGCGGCCTCCCACGGTGCAACCGGCAGCGTCAGCGTGATGTCGCGGCCGTCCACCTGGTAGAGCCGGTGCGGGAGGATATGCGCCTCGAGATAAAGGTCGCCCGCGCGCCCGCCATCGGCGGCGGGCTCACCCTGGCCGGCGAGGCGAATCAGCTGCCCCTCGGTAAGCCCGGACGGGATCGTGACCCGCACGGTATGGGTGCGCACCTCGAGCGTGCCGTCGCTCTTGAGCTCCGGGCGCTTCAGCTCGAGCGTGCTCGTCGTGCCGTGGAAGGCCTGCTCGAGAGCGATGTCGATGCGCGCGTGATGGTCGCGGCCGCCACCACGGGTCGCGCTGCGGAACGGCGATGCGCCACCGAAGAGCGAGGAGAAGAAGTCGCTGAAGCCTTCTTCAGCGTAGGCCTGCGCCTCATCCCCCGCGTGAGCGTGAGCGCGCTGCCGTGTGCGGCCGCCGCCGAACTCGAATCCGCTGCCCCAGTCCGGCGGCGGGCGGAACTGCTGTCCGGACTTCCATTCGCTGCCGAGCTGATCGTAGGCGGCGCGCTTCTCCGGATCCTTCAGCACCTCGTACGCCTCCTGCACCTCCTTGAAGCGCTCCTCGGCGTTGGGCTCCTTGCTGACGTCCGGGTGGTACTTGCGCGCGAGCCGCCGGTAGGCCGTCTTTACCTCCTCGGCATTCGCGGTCCGCTGTACGCCCAGAATCCTGTAGTAGTCGCGGTATTCCATGAGGGGGCTTTATGAAGGCAAACGGCGAGCGTCTCAACGCTGGTCGGATTCTAGCCGGGGAAAAAAAAGCGCCGCGAGCGGGGGAAGTCGCAGCGCGGCGCGTAGGAGCGAACACGGGGAAGTTGTTCGCAACTCGGGTCCCGGACGCACTCAGAGGCGCGCCCGAGAAACCTCGCGGTGATCATCCGATTCACCGCACCCCGATAGGAGCAAAGGCTGTGCCAAAGACGGAAGTCTTTTAGAAACAAATGCTTATTGCGACAAATGGCCCGCCGCTTGGGTGACGGGAATTGTCACTTTGGACCTAAGGAGAGCAGAGGTGGTCAGCGCGGGAGCACCGGTACGCAGGGCTGCGATTGCGACTTCAGCGCCTCGCAGATCGCGCGCGCCTGCGCCTCACCCGAGGCCCGGGCCTGCAGCCGGTACAGCGGGCCCAAGGAGCTGCCGCCGGGGATGACCTGCGGCGAGAGGCCCGAGAGCTGCGCAGCGAATCGCAGCTTGAGGCGCTGCCATTCGCGGTTCGCGCTCCCCGGGGTTCCGAAGGCACCGAGCTGGACTGCATAGACCTTGCCGATCGAAGCGCCGAACGCCGGCCCTGCGGGGCCAGGACTCGCCGGCACCGGAACGGCTGGCCCGGCGCCGGGAGCGGGCTCCGCCAACGCGCCCGCGGGAACCGTGGACGAGGTGCTGGCGAGACGCAGCAGCTTCACGCCGACCGGGCGTGAGGCGGTTTGACCCGGGATCTGCGGCTCCATACGCGGAATCGACCCGAGCGCGAAGCTCTCGACGCGGATCCGGGCCTCCTGCGACCAGCGGCCGTTGGGATGCGCCGCCAGAAACGCCCGGTAGGCATCGGCGGTAGCGAGCCTGCTGGCCTCCTGCCAGTCGCGATCCTCGGCGAACTCCCCGACGCGCTCGCGCGCCTTCCCGGCGAGCTCGCCGTCCGGGTGCTGCTCGAGGAAGTGCTTGTAGGCTTCGCTGGTGCCGGCCGCCTCGGCGGCGCGCCAGTCCTGCTGCTCCGCGCTGCATCCCGCAACTGTGAGCAGCGCCGCGGCCAGTACGGCTCTCCCTGCTTGGAATGTGATCATGGTCGGCATTCTCATCCCCTGGCGGCCCGTATTATGACTCCGCAGCTTCCCGGGAGCACCGCATCATGGGTGAGGACACGCAACGGCGCAGAATGCTCGACCAGCTCGGCGATGCGCCGACCTTCGTGGCGCCGGGGAGCCGCATTGCCGGCGACCTCGAGACCTTCGGTCCCCTGGTCGTCTGCGGCGCCGTGCGGGGCGACGGGCACATCGGGGGCGCCCTCAGCATGGCGGCCAATTCCGAGTGGCACGGCGAGGTGCACGCACGCGCCGCGGTGATCGCCGGGCACCTCACCGGGCGGCTGGTCGTCGACGAGAAGCTCGAGGTAGGCGCCACGGCCGTGATCCAGGCCGACATCGTCGCGCGCACCATCGCGATTGCGCGCGGCGCGGTGATCGAGGGAGCCGTGACCGTGACCAGCGGCCAGCCGGTGCTGCGGTTCGACGAGAAGCGCACCGCTTAGAGTCTTGCCAGCACGAAGCGCTCCGCCCAGGTGAGGCCCGCGAGCGAGTCGATGAAGCCGCAGTGGCCGCCATAGCGCGTGACCGTGACGCTGAGCGCCGCGGAGCGCGCGAGCCGCGCGAGTCCCCCCGCCGGAATCATCGGATCATCGAGCGAGGTGAGGATGTGCGCGGGCACCGCCAGCGAGGCGAGCCGCTCGCCCGTGATCGCGTAGCCGTTGAGATAATCCTCGAGCGTCGCGAACCCGGAGTGGCGGCGCACCAGCTCCGCCGTCATCGCGCGCAACCCCCCGCCCACGTCCGCGAAGTCGTAGCTCCCGGGCCAGGCTGACTGCTTCTTGCGCAGCGAGCGCCGCCACTTGCGCACGAAGAATCCCTGATACCCGGGCAGAGCCGTCTCGAGCGCGATCAGCGTTTCGGTCGGCTCGAGCACCGGTGAGATGGCCATGACCCCGGCGAGTGCGAGCGACGACTCGCGCGCCGCGGCCGCCACGCGCAGCAGAAAGTTGCCGCCGAGCGAGAAGCCGACGCCCGTGAGCGGCCGGCCCGGGAAATGGGCCTCGAGCGCCTGCACCGCGCCGATCACCTCCGGCAGGCGGCAGGAATGAAACAGCTCGCGGTTGAGGTGATGGGTCTCGCCGTGGTCGCGCAGATTCAGCCGCGCCACCTCGAAGCCCCGCTCGAACAGCAGCTGCGCGAGCGACAGCACGTAGATGGACTCGGCGCTTCCCTCCCAGCCGTGCAGCACCAGGACCGGCTTGCCGGTGCTCGGCTGCGGTCTCGAGATGAAGCACTGCAGCCGCACGCCCGCGCCGCACTCGAGCAGCAGCTCGCGCTGTGCGCGCACGAGCGGCGCCGCCCGACGCTCGATGCGGCCGCGCCGGACGAACGTGGTGGCGAGAATCGATTGCACGTGCGGGTTGCGCAGCCAGAGCGGCGGCCGGAATTCCTCGCTCACGGGATAGGGGCACGCGCTCAGGCCGCACCCAGTGCCGTGCCCGGCGCGCCGCGCAGCGTCCCGTAGAGCTCGGTGAGCCGCCCGGCCATGGCCGACGAGGACCAGTTGCGCGCGTAGAGACGGCCGCGCTGTGAGAGCTCCTGGTGCAGCTCCCGATCCTCGAGCACGCGCACCACCGCCGCGGCGAACGCGTCGCGCTCCTCCGGAACCACCAGCGCGCCGCTCCCCGGCACGAGGATCGAGCGTGTGCCGAGCTCGGCGGTCGAGACGACGGGCGCGCCCTGCGCCATGGCCTCGAGCAGCACCAGGCCTTGCGTCTCGGTGCGCGAGGCGAAGACGAACACGTCCGCGGCCGTGTAGCAGTCGAGCAGCGCCGTGTCGCGGTCGAGGTAGCCGGTGAAATGCACATGGGAGCCGAGGCCGAGGCTCGCCACCTGCTGCTCGAGCGCGGGGCGCGCCGGGCCCTCGCCGGCGATCACCAGCACCGCCTGCGGCACGCGCCTGAGCACCTCGCGGAACATCTGCACCAGGAAACCGATGTTCTTCTCGTGCGCCACGCGGCCGATGTAGGTGACGAGCCGCGCATCGCCCGCGATGCCGGCGCGGGTGCGGAATGCGCGCCCATCTCCGGCACGGAAGCGGTCGCCGGGAAGTCCCGTGGGCAGCACGTGGATCGGCGTCGTGACGCCGTACTCGAGCAGCACCGAGCGCATCGGCTCGGACGGCGCGATCAGCCCGCGCACGTCGTCGCACTGGGAGCGGGTGAAGCTGCGGGCGAGCCAGCGCCCGACACCGCGCGGCAGCACCGGCAGATAGTGGTGCAGGTACTCCTCGAAGAAGGTGTGGTAGGTCGCCACGGCCGGAATGCCGGCGCGGCGCGCGAAGCGCACCCCGGCGTAATGGGCGATGAAGGGCGTGTGGATGTGCACCAGGTCGAAACCCGACGGTACGAGCTCATCGAGCACCCGCGTCAGCGCGCCCCAGCGCATGCGCCGGTCCTCTGGGTCGCGCGGCACCCCCGCCGAGGCCACGCGCACGACGCCCGGCTCCTCGGCTGCCGCCGGGACGGCCCCGTAGTGCGGCGCGACGAGTTGCGTCTCCACGCCGTGGGCCGAGAGGTCCTGGCGGAAAGTGCGGATGGAAGTCGAGACGCCGTTGACGCGCGGAAAGTAGACGTCGGAGACGAAGAGGACCCGCACGTCCTAAGGGTGCGCGCGCCTTGAGCGCGCCGCCGTATGAGGAGTCATCCTGAGATTCTAAGCCAGAGCCGTGCCGAGTTCCGCGAGCGCGGCGCCGATTGCCGCCCCCGCGAGCACGTCGGACGGATAGTGCAGCCCGAGCACCATGCGCGAGGCAGCGATCAGCGCGGCGAGCGGCACCAGTACCCAGCCGAGCTCGGGGAAGTGCGCCGTGGCCTGCCAGGCGAAGGACACGGCGTGCAGCGTGTGGCCTGAGGGGAAGCTGTAACGGTCCAACGGCGCGCCCTTCAGGTCGATCGCGGCATGGGTGATGAAGGGGCGCTCGCGCACGAACACGCGCTTCAGCAGCGTGTAGAGCACGAGTCCCAGCACGCCGGTGAGCGCCATGACGAGCGCCGCTCGCAGCGCCGCCGCCCCGTAGAGGACCGGGAGCAGGACGATGAGCAGGTACCAGATGATCCCGTCGCCGAGGCGGCTTGCGACCCGGAACACGAGCCTCGGCGCGGCGAACGCAGCCCCGCGATTCAGCGCACGGGTGAGGCCGTACTCTGCCGCATCGAT
The DNA here is from genome assembly GCA_030038875.1 of Gammaproteobacteria bacterium. GTDB lineage: Bacteria > Pseudomonadota > Gammaproteobacteria > Steroidobacterales > Steroidobacteraceae > 13-2-20CM-66-19. The sequence continues at coordinate 14,357 of JASHQW010000315.1, forward strand.
GCGAGCCATGAAGGCATTGAGGCCGGGCGCTTTCATACGCGCTACAGCCTCGCGCTGCAGCGCGACAACGGTATGACAGAGATATGAAAGTTTTGTTGCTACAAGGGGTTATTCGCTTTTTTGTGTGTGCTGCCTCACATATTTGACGCCCCTGAAGCCGCGCCAGGGTACGCAAGCAGCGCCGCCGCGAAGCGCTCGGCCGACCCCGGCGCGTGCGCGAGAAAGAACGACGGCTCGGTGAGCTCGAGCTCGAGGAGCCTGGGCGCGCCGGCCGCATCGCGCAGCAGATCGACCCTCGCATAGAGGAGCCGCTCGAACGGCGCCGCGCTGAGGATGCGCTCGGCAGCCGCGAGCTCATCCGCCGCGGGCGCGCGCGGCACGATCGTCTCGGGCGCGAACAGCCCCGCCGTGGACGGCCCGCCCGAAGGCAGCAGTGCCCCCTTGCGGATCGCATGGCTGAAGCGGCCGTCGATGTACATGAGGGCGGTCTCGCCCTGGGCGTCGACGCTCTCGAGATAGGGCTGCAGCATCACGCTGCGCCACGCGGCAAGCAGCGGCCCCATGTGCGCGAGGATCCCGGCGCGGTCCGCGCGGACGTGCCGCCGCGCATCGCGCGAGCCCGCGCCGACGGCCGGTTTCACCACCAGCTCCCGACAGGCGTGGGCCGCGAGAAACGCATCGAGCGTCCGCCCGGCGCTCTCGCCCGGCTCGATGTACCACGTGGGAACCACGGGCGCGCCGGCGCGGGTGAGCGCGCCGAGATAGTGCTTGTCGGTGTTCCAGCGCACCACCGGCAGCGGATTGACGAGAGTCGTGAGGCGTGCAACCCGCTCCGCCCAGGCGAGGAATTCCGGCAACCGCTCGGCATAGTCCCAGGCCGAGCGCGGCACCACGAGGTCGAAGAGCGCCCAGTCGACCCCGGCGTCGTCCCAGTCGACGATCTCCCCTCGCGCCCCCGCGGCCGCGAGCGCCGCCGTGAGCGGCGGCATGTCCTCGTCGAGACCGCGCGCGGCGCGCGCGGTCACCAGCGCCACCGCGACCGTCAATCGCGGATTCCCGTGCCGCGATCGAGCAGCGTCACCGCGGTCGCGAACAGCGCCGCGGCCGCGAGCACCATGAGCGCGAAAGCGACGCCGAGGTTGACGTCGGAGGTGCCGAGGAAACCATAACGGAACGCGTTGACCATGTGCAGGATCGGGTTCACGTACGACATTCGGCGCGCCCAATCCGGCAGCAGCGCGATGGAGTAGAACACGCCGCCGAAATAAGTCAGCGGCGTCAGCACGAAGGTCGGGATCCAGTTCATCTGCTCGAAGTTCTTCGCGAACAGCGCATTGAGGAAGCCGCCGAGCGCGAAGATCAGCGAGGTGAGGAGCACGGCCGCGAGGATCACCAGCAGGTGGTGCACGTGCAGGTGCGCGAAGAACAGCGACACGACGGTGACCGCCGCGCCCACCAGGAGCCCGCGCACCACGCCGCCGGTGGCGTAGCCGGCCACGATCACCCAGTTTGGCAGCGGCGATACCAGCATCTCCTCGACGTGCTTGCCGAACTTGGCGCCGAAGAAGGACGCCACGACGTTGCCGTAGGAGTTGGTGATCACCTGCATCATGATCAGCCCGGGCGCGAGGTACTGGCGGTAGTCGAAGCCGTCCATGGCGCCGACCCGGCGGCCGACCACATTGCCGAAGATCACGAAGTAGAGCGTGGCGCTGATCACCGCCGGCACGATGGTCTGTCCCCAGATGCGGATGATGCGCCCGTATTCGCGGATCACGATGGTCTTGAAGCCGATCCAGCGCAC
>JASHQW010000316.1 GCA_030038875.1 Gammaproteobacteria bacterium
GAGCCTGTTGAACCCCAGGCACAGTGCCCGCCGCGCGAGCTTCAGCCTATGCCTCGGGCCGCATGTGCGGGAACAGGATCACGTCGCGGATCGAGGGGGAGTCGGTGAAGAACATGACGAGGCGGTCGATGCCGACCCCGAGGCCCCCGGTCGGCGGCATCCCGTACTCGAGCGCGCGCACATAGTCGGCATCGTAGAACATCGCCTCCTCGTCGCCCTTCTCCTTGCGCGCCACCTGCGCGCGGAAGCGCGCCGCCTGGTCCTCTGGATCGTTGAGCTCGGAGAAGCCGTTGGCGATCTCGCGTCCCGCGATGAAGAACTCGAAGCGGTCGGCGACGAAGGGGTCTGCATCGTTCGGCCGTGACAGCGGCGAGACCTCCACGGGGTAGGCGTAGACGAAGGTCGGATCGAGGAGCTTCGCTTCCGCGGTCTTCTCGAACAGCTCGATCTGCAGCTTCCCCGGCCCGTCGTCCGGGTGGTAGGCGATGCCCAGCTGATCGCAACGCTTGCGCAGATAGGTGAGATCGCGCAGCGACAGAGGGTCGATGCCCGGATTGTTGTCGATGATCGCCTGCTCGACGGTCACGCGGGGGAAGGGCTGCGCCAGATCATATCGCCGGCCCTGGTAGGTGAGCTCGAGAGTGCCGTTGAGCGTGTCGGCGAGCCCGCGCGTCGCCTTCTCCACCCAGTCCATGATGTCCCGGTAGTCGGACCAGGCGAGGTACAGCTCCAGCATGGTGAATTCCGGATTGTGCTGGGTCGAGAGGCCCTCGTTGCGGAAGTTGCGGTTGATCTCGTAGACGCGGTCGAGGCCCCCGACGATCAGCCGCTTCAGGTACAGCTCCGGCGCGATCCGCAGGTACATGTCGAGGTCGAGCGCGTTGTGGTGCGTGCGAAAGGGGCGCGCCGTGGCGCCGCCCGGAATCGGCTGCATCATCGGCGTCTCGACTTCGAGGAAGCCGAGCGCATCGAGGAAGTCGCGCAGATACCGCACGATGCGCGAGCGCGTGCGGAACACCTCGCGGCTGGTCTCGCTCACGATGAGATCGACGTAGCGGCGGCGGTAGCGCGTCTCGGTGTCGGCGAGCCCGTGCCACTTGTCGGGCAGCGGCCGCAGCGACTTCACCAGCAGGCGGAGCTGGTCGGCACGCACCGAGAGCTCCCCGGTGCGGGTGCGGAAGAGCAGCCCGGCGCCGCCGATGATGTCGCCCACGTCCCAGCCCCTGAAAGCCTCATAGGCCGGGCCGAGCGTCTCCTGCTGCAGGTAGAGCTGGATCTGTCCGGTGCGGTCGGCGATCTTGGCGAAGCTCGCCTTGCCCATGACGCGCTTGAACATGAGGCGGCCGCCGACCTGGACGCGCGTCGGATTGGCCTCGAGCCACTCGCCGCTCCTCTCGCCGTAAGCGGCCTGCAGCTCCCCGGCGAGCGCATCGCGGCGGAAGTCGTTGGGGAAGGCGCCGCCGGGGCCCGCGGCGCGGCGCAGCTCGGCGAGCTTCGCGCGCCGCTCGGCGATCAGCTTGTTCTCATCGCCCCCCTCATCGCCGCCGGAGCCGGTGCCGTTGTCGTCCTTGTTCTTCATTCGGCTATACGCCCGCCTTGAGCGAGGCCTCCATGAACTGATCGAGATCCCCGTCGAGCACCGCCTGGGTATTGCCCACTTCGAGCCCGGTGCGCAGGTCCTTGATGCGCGACTGGTCGAGCACGTAAGAGCGGATCTGATTGCCCCAGCTGACGTCGGATTTCGAATCCTCGAGCACGCGCGCGGCGGCGTTGCGCTTGTTGACCTCGAGCTCGTAGAGCTTGGCCTTGAGCATCTTCATCGCGGTAGAGCGGTTCTTGTGCTGGCTGCGCTCGTTCTGGCAGGCGACCACGATTCCGCTCGGCAGGTGCGTGATGCGCACCGCGGACTCAGTCTTGTTGACGTGCTGGCCGCCGGCGCCCGAGGAGCGGTAGACGTCGGTCTTGAGGTCGGCAGGATTGATCTCGATCTCGATGTCGTCATCCACTTCGGGCGAGACGAACACCGAGGCGAAGGAAGTATGCCGGCGGTTGCCGGAGTCGAAAGGCGACTTGCGCACCAGGCGGTGCACGCCGGTCTCGGTACGCAGCCAGCCGTAGGCGTACTCGCCCTGGATCTCGAGGCTCGCGCTCTTGATGCCGGCCACCTCCCCCGGGCTCGTGTCGATCACGTCGCAGCGGAAGCCGCGCGCCGCACCCCAGCGCAGGTACATGCGCAGCAGCATCTGCGCCCAGTCCTGCGCCTCGGTACCACCCGCCCCTGCCTGGATGTCGAGGAAGGCGTTGTGCGAATCCATGTCGCCGCGGAACATGCGCTTCAATTCGAGGTGGCGCACCTCTCCCTCGAGACGCTCGGCGTCGCGCTCGATGTCCCGCGCCGCGCCCTCGTCGCCTTCCGTCTCGGCGAGCTCGAGCAGCTCCGCCGCCTCGCTGATCCCTAAGCTGGTGCGGTCGATCTCGCCGACGTCGCTCGCCAGCCGCGCGCGCTCGCGCCCGAGCTCCTGGGCGCGTGCCGGGTCGGACCACACCGCCGGATCCTCGAGCTCGCGCCCGACCTCCTCGAGGCGCTCGAGCTTGCGGTCGTACTCAAAGAAACCCCCGTAGCGCGTTCGTGCGCTCGCCGAGATCCTTGAGATGACGCTTGAGTTGATTGACTTCCATGCTCGTCCTGCGGGTGTGCTGCCTTACGATGCTAACACCCGGGCGGTCTCTTCAGCGAGCGACGGGCAGCAGCTGATCGACCAGCAGCTGCAGCCGCCGCTCGCCCTGGTATTCGTTGACGTCCAGCCGGTAGACGAGCTGCACCAGGCCCTCCGGCAAGGCGCCCGCGACGCCTTCCTCGAAGTGATTGAAGACGACCGCATCGAAGGAGCGGCCGCTCGACTGCGGCTCGACCCACATCTTCACGTGCCGCTCGCCGATGAGGCGCGCGCTCCTCACGCTGAACACACCGTCGAAGGAGGGCTCGGGAAACGCCTGGCCCCACGGACCCCCGGCGCGCAGCGCCTCGGCGGTCTCGAGCGCGATCTCCCCGAGGGCGAGCGCGCCGTCGGTTTCCACGGCATCCGCCCCCGCGCGGTCCCCCGTCCAGCGCGCCACCTCCTCATCGAAGGCGCGCGCGAACTCATCGAGCCGCACGCGCTCGAGCGTGAGTCCCGCGGCCATGGCGTGACCCCCGAAGCGGCTGATGAGGTCCGGGTGGCGCGCCGCAATACGATCGAGCACGTCGCGGATGTGCACGCCCGGCACCGAGCGGGCCGAGCCGCGCAGCGTCGCGGGATCCGCGCTCGCGAAGGCGATCACCGGGCGGCGCACGCGCTCCTTGACGCGGCCCGCGACCAGCCCGACCACGCCCTGGTGCCAGCTCTCGTCGAAGAGACAGACGCCGCTGCGCTCGATCGACCCGGGGCCGGGGTCGCCCAGGCGGCGTACGGCGGCGAGCGCTTCCTGCTGCATGCGCGCCTCGATCGTGCGGCGCTCCTCGTTGAGCTCATCGAGCCGCAGCGCCAGCTGCTGCGCGACGGCGGGGTCGTCGGTGAGCAGGCACTGGATGCCGATCGTCATGTCGTCGATACGGCCGGCGGCGTTCAGGCGGGGCGCCACACCGAAGGCGAGATCGGCGGCGGTGAGGTCGGCGCCGCCGCGCGACAGGCGACGCGCAAGCAGCGCGCGGATGCCGGCGACGCAGCGTCCGGCACGGATGCGCTTCAGGCCCTG
>JASHQW010000317.1 GCA_030038875.1 Gammaproteobacteria bacterium
GACCGCCTCGGCAGCGGTGCCAGGGGGCGAGGCTCAGCGTTTTCAACTCGGGCAGGAGGTGCCGTTCACCTGGTGGGAGTCCTTCGGCAGTCCGGCACTGACATCGCTGGTCCTGGAAGCCCTGCGCGCCAACCCAAGCGTTGCCGCGGCGCAGGCGACGCTGCGGCAGGCCCAGGAACTGGTCGCTGCGCAGCGCGGATACTTCTTCCCGAACATTTCCGCCGGCTACGCGTTCGAGCGGCAGAAGCTTGAGGGCAACACCGCCAGCACCTCGGCGCCGGGGTTACAGGGTAACGGCCAGAATCTGACGCCGAGCGCCCCGGCGCAGCCGCTGATCTACAACTACCACACTGCCGAGCTCACGGTGGGCTTCACGCCGGATGTGTTCGGCGGCAACCGTCGTCGGGTCGAGTCGCTCGCCGCGCAGGCGGAGCTCGCACGCTTCGAGCTCGAGGCCACCTATGTGAGTCTCGCCACCAACGTGGTCGCCGCGGCGATCCAGGAGGCAGCGACGCGCGCGCAACTCGCCGCGGTGCGCTCGATCATCGCCTCCAATGAGTCCGCGCTCGCGGTGCTGCACGACAAGTTCAGGCTGGGTTATGCGATGGGGATCGATGTCGCCGCGCAGGAGGCGCAGCTCGCCGCGGCGCGCGCCCTACTGCCGCCGCTCACCCGACAGCTCGAGCAGACCCGGGATCTGTTGCGCGCCCTGGTCGGCAAGCTTCCCAACGAGGAGCTGGAGCAGACCTTCGAGCTCAGCGCGCTCGACCTACCGCGCGACCTGCCTTTGAGTCTCCCATCGAAACTCATCGAACAACGACCCGACGTGCGCGCGGCCGAGGAACAGTTGCGCGCCGCCAATGCCCAGGTGGGTGTGGCGGTGGCCGCCATGCTGCCGCAATTCTCGATCACGGGCGCCGTCGGCGGCGCGGCCAACGAATTCGGCTGGATGTTCCGCGACGGCGGGCCGTTCTGGAATGTGATCGCCGGTGTCACCCAGCCGCTATTCGCCGGCGGCACGCTGCTGCACGACAAACGTGCCGCGGATGCGGCGCTACGCCAAGCGGCGGCGCAGTACCAGCAGGTGGTGCTCACCGCCTACCAGAATGTCGCTGACACGCTGCATGCGCTGCTCGCGGATGCCGACGAGCTCGCTGCGGCGGCTGACGCCGAGCGGGCCGCGCGAGTTACGCTCGACCTGACCCGCGAGCAGATGCGCGACGGCTTCAACGACTACCTGGCCGAGCTTACCGCTGAGATCGCCTATCAGCAGGCGGTGCTCGGCCGGATCGAGGCCGAGGCAATCCGCTTCGGCGATACCGCCGCGCTGTACCAGGCACTCGGGGGCGGCTGGTGGAACCGGACACCGCAGGTTGCCGCTGCGGGCAGCCCGTGAGCGCCGCAGCTTCTCCGTCATGCGCATTCCCGTGCCGTCGTTGAAGAACCCGGCGTCGGTCGCAATGGCGGCGCTGGCCGCCGTCGTTGTGATCGGGGCGCTGACTTACCTGACGTTTCACCCGTCCAGCGGCAGTGCGGCGCAGAGCAGCAGCGGCGGTGGCACCGCGGGCGCCACGGCGCCCGTGGCTGACACAGTGGAGCTGCAACCCTCACAGCTCGGCGCCATCCACATCGCACCGCTCGGCGACCACGAGTTTGCCTACCGCAAGCGGGCGGTGGGCATCATCGACTTCAACCAGGATCTCAACGTGCAAGTGTTTACGCCCTACCAGGGACGGATCCTGCGCACCTTCGCCGATCTCGGCGATGCGGTGAAACGTGGCCAGGTGCTGTTCACTATCGAGAGCCCCGACTTTCTCGCCGCCGAGTCCAATCTGATCGCCGCGGCGGCCACGCTCGACCAGACCGCCAGTGCCCTACAGCGCGCCGTCAAGCTGTACGCGGCGCACGGCATCGATCAGAACGACTACGAGGCGGCGGTCGCCAATCAGCAGACTGCCGAAGGCGCTCTCAAGGCGGCGCGTAACGCGGTGGCGATTTTCGGCAAGACGCCCGCCGAAATCGCGGGCATCGTCGCGCGGCGCCAAGTGGAGCCCGAGCTCGTCGTCAGGAGCCCGATCACCGGCCGCGTCACCGCGCGCAACGCGGCGCCGGGACTACTCGAGCAGCCGGGCACGGCCCCGGCACCGTACGCAGTGGCGGACCTGCGCTCGAAGTGGATGGTGGCCAACGTCACCGAGAGCGACGCGCCGCTCTTCCGTGCCGGCCAGCCGGTCGAGGCCAGCGTGACGGCCTACCCCAGCCGGACCTTCACCGGCACGATCTCGCGACTCGGCCGCTCACTCGATCCCAACACCCACCGCGTCGTAGTGCGCTGCGAGATCGCCGATCCGAACGACGAACTGATCCCGGGAATGCTGGCGAGCTTTGCTATCCAGGTGCGCAAGCCGCTCACCTCGCTCGCCATTCCGGTGAACGGCGTCGTGCGCAATGGCGACGGCAGCTTCGCCGCCTGGGTGACCACGGACCGGCACCGCTTCACACAGCGCATCGTCCAGGTGGGGGAAGCGCTCGACGGGCAGTATCCCGTGCTTGCGGGACTCAAGCGCGGCGAGCTGGCGGTGACCGACGGCGCAGTGTTCGTCAGCAACATCCTCTACGCCCCGCCGAGCGATTGAGCCGGCTCGTGCACCACGCGTCCGGCTCAGCATGCTGAAAGCGATCATTGCCGCCTGCTTGAGTCGCCGTGCGATCGTGGTCGCGGGGCTCCTGGCCTTCTCCGTGGCCGGCCTGTATGCATTCAAGGTCATCAACATCGAGTCCTACCCGAATCCGACCCCTGTGATCCTCGAGATCACGGCCGAAGGTCCGGGGCTGTCGGCCGAGGAGATCGAGCGCTACTACACCATTCCGATGGAGATCGGTCTGTACGCCACACCCGGTGTGCAGGTGATCCGCTCGACCTCGTTCTACGGACTCGCCTTCATCCGCGTGGTGTTCAAGTGGGGAGTGGACTACGACTTCGCCTATGCGCAGGCGACACTCGCCCTGCAGCAGAATGTGACGCTTCCGGGCGGCCAGATCCCTTCGGTCAATCAGAACAGCGGCAGCGGTGAGATCTTTCGCTATACGGTCGAGGGCCCGAAGCGCTACTCCCTCACCGACCTGCGGACTATCCAGGACTGGATCGTGCTGCGGAGGCTCTCGACTATTCCAGGGGTCATCAACATCAACAGCTGGGGCGGCACCACCAAGGAGTTCGAGGTCCAGGTCGATCCCCTCAAGCTCGAAGCCTTCGGCTTCACGGTGCCGCAGATCCTCACCGCGCTCGGCAACGGCAACATCAACGTCGGCGGCCGTGAGATCACGATCGGTCAGCAGTCGATCAACATCCGCGGGATCGGCCTGATCGACGACGGCGGCAACGACGATCTCACCCAGGGATACCACGTCGGCGACATCGAGAAGGTCGTGCTCGGGCAGTACAACGGCGTACCGGTATTGGTCAGAGACGTGGCACAAGTGCACATGACACACACGCCACGCCTCGGAATCTTCGGCAAGGACAATAATGACGACGTGGTGGGATCGATCGTCGTCATGACGCGCACCAAGCAGACCTCCGAGGTGCTGCCGCTCGTCAAGGCCGAGGTCGAGAAGATGAACCACGACGGCAGCCTGCCGCCGGGTGTCAAGGTGGTGCCGTTCTACGACCGCGGCTATCTGATCGCGCTGACCACCCATACGGTGCTGCACAACCTCGTGTTCGGCGTGCTGCTCGTGTTCCTGGTGCAGTGGCTGTTTCTTGGCAATCTGCGCAGCGCCATCGTGGTCGGAGTGAACATTCCGTTCGCGCTGTTCTTTGCGCTCATCCTGCTCGTGTGGCAGCACGAGAGCGCCAACCTGCTCTCGATCGGCGCGGTCGACTTCGGCATCATCGTCGACTCGGCGGTGATCCTCACCGAGAACGTGTTCCGCAACCTGCAGCGGCCGCGCGCCGAGCGCGAGGGTCTCCTGGCGCGGCTCGCGGGCGGCGTCTACGGCATCGATCCCACCCACGCGGCTGAGGCGGGCACCCCGGGCGCCTGGACCGAGCGGCTGCGACTGATCCTCGTCAGCGCCCTGCAGGTCGACAGGGCGATCCTGTTCTCGACTCTGATCACCGCGGCGGGCTTCGTGCCGCTCTTTACCATGCAGGGCGTGGAGGGGCAGATCTTCGGCCCGATGGCGCGCACCTATGGCTACGCGCTGGCCGGCGCTCTGATCGCCACCTTTTGCGTGACCCCCGCGCTCTGCCATTTTCTGCTGTCCCGGGAGTTGCACGAAGCCGAAACCTGGGTGGTGCGCGCGCTGCATCGCCTCTACGACCCGGCGCTGCGCTTCGCTCTCTCCAGGCGCGCCCTGGTGGTGGGCGCCGAGGTGGCGCTGATCGCGGTGACGCTCTTGCTGGTGGCGCCACGCTTGGGGAGCGAGTTCCTGCCGGCGCTCGAGGAGAACAATTACTGGATCCGCGCCTCGATGCCGACCACCCTGTCGCTCGAGGCCGGTGAGGCGGCGACGCGCAAGATGCGCCTGGTCCTGCTGCGCCATCCGGAGGTGATTACCGTCACTTCGCAGCACGGCCGCCCCGACAACGGCACGGATGCGTCGCCGTTCTCCAACGTCGAGCTGTTCGTCCCCCTCAAGCCGCTCGATGAGTGGCCGCGCGGCATGACCAAGGAGCGTCTCACCGAGGAGATTCAGCAGGAGTTCCAGAACGAGCTGCCCGGTGTGATCTTCAACTTCTCCCAATACATCCAGGACAACATCGAGGAGGCAATCTCCGGAGTAAAGGGCGCGAACTCAGTGAAGATACTCGGGCCGAATCTCGCCACGCTGGAAAAGCTGGCACACGAGGTGCAGGCCGAGATGAGCAGGGTGAGAGGCATCACCGATCTCGGCATCTTTCCGGTGCTCGGACAGCCGAATCTCGATATCAGAATCGACCGCGACAAGATCGCCCGCTATGGACTGAACACCGGTGATGTCAACACCGTGATCCAGGCGGCGATGGGTGGCGCGATCGCCACGCAGGTGCTCGAGGGCGACCGCGAATGGAATCTGGTGGTGCGCTATCCGCTCGAATATCGCAACGACATCGACAAGATCCGTAACATCAAGGTGGGCTACAGCACCGCGAGCGGGGCCAACGCCTACATCCCTTTGCGCGAGCTGGCCGACATCTCGCTCGATACGGGAGCATCGTGGATCTACCACGAGACGATGGTGCGTTTCATTCCCGTCAAGTTCAGCGTGCGCGGCCGCGATCTCGCCGGCGCCGTGTCCGAGGCGCAGGCCCGTATCGCTCACAATGTGGCGCTGCCGCCCGGCTATCGCATCATCTGGTCCGGGGAGTTCGAGGATCTCCAGCTCGCCAAGGAGCGGCTGGCGTTCGTCGTGCCGGTCAGCCTGATGCTGATCGTGATCCTGCTCTACTCGTTGTTCAATTCACTGCGCGATACGCTGCTGTCGCTCGCCGGCATACCGGTCGGGGTCATCGGCGGCGTATGGGCGCTGTGGCTCACCGGACAGCCCTTCAGCATCTCGGCGGCGATCGGCTTTGTGTCGCTGTTCGGGGTATCGGTGATGAACAGCATTCTGCTGCTGACCTTCTACAATCAGGCGCGCGGCCAGGGGCAGCAGCCGGCGCAGGCGATGTACCACGCCGCCAGCAAGCGCATGCGGCCGCTGCTGATGACGAGTCTCTCAGCCTGCATCGGCCTGCTGCCGGCGGCCATGTCCCACGGCATCGGCAGCCAGGTGCAGCGACCGCTGGCGACCGTGATCGTCGGCGGCATGCTGCTCAGTCCCGTGCTGCTGCTGCTTGCGGTGCCGCCGCTGCGTATGGTGTTCCTCGGCCAGGACGAGCAGGCCCACAGCACCGCTAGCGAAAGGCAACCGCCGCCCGACGGCAGGACCGACTCGTGAAGCAGGTGCTGGCTGGGCTGGTGACCACTGTGCTCGGGCTGGGCGTCGGGCTCACCGCACAGGCGCAGCCCCCCGCAGCCGTGCAAGCACATGCGGCAACCGCTGCGCACGCCGCGCGCGCCACTGCACCACGCCAGCGCGCGCAATTGCAGGTGCGGACATCGACTTCAGCGC
>JASHQW010000318.1 GCA_030038875.1 Gammaproteobacteria bacterium
AGGTCGGTGCTAACGGTGACGATCCGTCCGCGGTAGTGAGTGGTGCGCCGGTCGGGTTTCATGGTGTCGCTCGTGGCGTGGTTCATGGCGCGCGTGTCGGAGTTCATGCATTGCATGGTACCCGGTCGCCAGCGGGTGTTGCTGCAGCTATAGTCGGCGCGCTTTATGGCCACTACAGCCCATCTGGACAAGCTCAACGGCCCGCAGCGCAAGGCGGTGACGCACGGCGAGCCGCTGCCCGAGAAGGGCTTCGCCGCGGGGCCGCTGCTGATCGTCGCCGGCGCCGGCACCGGCAAGACCGACACGCTGGCGCACCGCGTCGCCCACCTCGTGATCCACGGCGTCGACCCGGCGCGCATCCTGATGTTGACCTTCACGCGCCGCGCCGCGCAGGAGATGCGCCGCCGTGCGCACGAGATCACCAAGCAGGCGCTCAATGAGTCGATGGGCGGCGTCAGCGCCACGATCTCGCAGCGCCTCTCCTGGGCCGGCACGTTCCACTCCATCGGCAACCGCCTGCTGCGTCACTACGCCGGCCACCTGCAGCTCGACCCGCACTTCAGCGTCATCGACCGCGGTGACGCCGCTGACCTCATGGACAGCCTGCGCGCGGAGCTCGGGCTCGCGGCCCGCGACCAGCGCTTCCCGCGCAAGGACACCTGCCTTTCGATCTACTCCAATCGCGTCAACACGCGCACGGCGCTCAAGGACGCCCTCGAGCAGCACTTCCCGTGGTGCGCCCAGTGGGAGACGGAGCTCAGCGCGCTGTTCCGCGCCTACGTCGAGCAGAAGCAGCACGCCCGCCTGCTCGACTACGATGACCTGCTGCTCTACTGGCACGGCATGATGGGCGAGCCGCGGCTGGCGCAGCACATCGGCGCGCACTTTGACCACGTGCTGGTGGACGAGTATCAGGACACCAACCGGCTGCAGGCGGAGATCCTGCACGCCATCAAGCCCGAGGGCTCCGGGCTCACGGTGGTGGGCGACGACGCGCAGGCGATCTATTCGTTCCGCGCCGCCGCCGTCGAGAACATCCTCGGGTTTGCCGAGCGCTTCAAGCCGCGCGCCGAAGTGGTGACACTCGCGCAGAACTACCGCTCGACCCAGCAGGTGCTCGACGTGGCCAACGCGGTGATGGGCGAGGCGCCGCGCCAACAACGCAAGTACCTGCTTTCGATCCGCGGCCAGGGCACGCGGCCGCGTGCGGTCACCGTCGACGAGCTGCAGACGCAGGCCGAATACATCTGCGGCGAGGTGCTGCGGCGGCGCGAGGCGAACGTGCCGCTGAAGCGCCAGGCGGTCCTGTTCAGAAGTTCCAGCCACAGCGACGTACTCGAGGTCGAGCTTGCCAAGCGCAAGATCCCGTTCGTCAAGTACGGCGGACTGAAGTTCCTCGAGGCGGCGCACGTCAAGGACCTGCGGTCGGTGCTGCGCTGGGCCGACAACCCGCGCAACACCCTGGCCGCCTTCCGCGTGCTGCAGCTGCTGCCAGGCATGGGCCCGGTCAATGCGAGCGCGGCGATCGAGCACCTGGAGGCCGGCGGATATGCCTTCGAGTCGCTCAGGACCTTCAAGCCGCCTCAGACCCACGAGATGGACTGGAAGCGGCTCATCGAGCTGATGCGGGCGCTCTCCGATCCGGAGCTGCAATGGCTCGGCCAGGTGCACCAGGCGCGCGAGTGGTACCAACGGCACTTCGAGCGCATCTACCAGCACTTTCACACGCGTCTCGGGGATCTCGATCAGCTCGAGCATCTCTCGGGACAGTATCCGTCCCGCGAGCGCTTCATCACCGAGCTGACGCTCGATCCGCCGCACGCCACCAGCGATCTCGCCGGCCAACCGGTTCTCGAGGAGGATTATCTGGTGCTCTCCACCATCCACTCGGCCAAGGGCATGGAGTGGGACACGGTCTATGTGCTCAACGTGGTGGACGGCAGCTTCCCCTCGGAGTTCGCCACCGGCAGGGCTGAGCTCATCGAGGAGGAGCGGCGGCTGCTCTACGTCGCCCTGACGCGCGCTCAGAACGACCTGGCGCTCGTCATGCCGCTCAAGTTCCATCTCACCCAGCAGTCGCGCCAGGGTGACGCGCACGTCTACGGCGGCCGCAGCCGCTTCATGACCGAGAAGGTGCTGAAGACGCTCGACGCCGTCACCTTCCAGGGCACGCTGGGCGCGGGCAGCGACGCCCTGCAGCGCACCGGCGAGCAGGTCACGGTGGACGTCGGGGCCCGCCTGAGAGAGATGTGGTAGCGGAGCCGCCGCGGCCAGTGCTCGCCTGCTCAGTGCCTGGGCTTGACGAATTTCAGCGTGAAGCGGTCGCTCTCGCCGATGGCCGCGTACTTGTCGCGGTCCTTGTCGCCCAGGCGGTACGTGGGCGGCAGCGTCCACACGCCCTGCTCGTAGTCCTTGGTGTCCTTGGGGTTGGCGTTCACCTGCGAGCTGGCCTCGAGCCGGAAGCCCTGCGCCTCGATGAGCTTGATGGCGTAGTCCTCGCTCACGTAGCCACTCTTGGCCTTCGGATCCTGCGGCACGGCGGGATTGCCGCGGTGCTCGACCACGCCGAGCACGCCGCCCGGCTTCAGGGCGCGATACATGGCGGCGAAGGCCTGGGCGGCGGAATCGCGCGCCATCCAGTTATGGATGTTGCGGAAGGTGAGCACCATGTC
>JASHQW010000319.1 GCA_030038875.1 Gammaproteobacteria bacterium
ATGCGCTGCGGCTCGAGCTCCGGACAGGTCGCGAGCAGATGCTCGACCTCGCCGCGTGAGACGCACTCGAACTCGATGCCCTCCTCGCGCAGCGCGCGCAGGATCTCCCCATGCGGGTTGGCCTTCATCGAGTAGTGCACGCGGTCGAGCGATTTCAGCCCGCGCAGCGCGCGTGCCGCGCTCCGCACCGTCGCGAGGTCGTAGACATAGGCCGCCTCGCGCCCGCCGAGCGCCTCGAGCAGCTGCGCACGCTGCGCGCGCCACCAGGCCGGCACGCGCGCGGCCGCCTCGCGCGGCGCCGCGAACAGCTGCTGCCAGGTGGGACCGAGAACCTTATCGCCGGGCACGGGACGGATGAGCAGCTCGTGCAGTTGCTCGACGAGGCGATCGCCCTGGTTCTCATCGACCACGAAGGTGAAGTTCAGATCGTTGGCTGCCTGGCTCACGAGGTAGATCTTCTGCTCCTCGAAGAACTCGAACGCCCCGCCGAGCTGATGCAGGATCGCGCGAATGTTGCGCCCGACGAGGCTCACCGAGGCGCACGGCCCGATCACCTGCACGCGGCACAGGTGCGAGAGGTCCGCCACCAGCGCCGTCACCTGGGAGTTGTCGAGCGTGTTGGCCGCCGGGTCGAGCGACACGGTCACGTTGGTCTCCGAGGTCGACACCAGGTCGACCGACAGGCCGTGCTGCTTGAAGACCTGGAAGGCGTCGGCGAGGAAGCCCACCTGGTGCCACATGCCGGGGCTCTCCATCGAGATGAGCGTGATCCCCTTCTTGGTGCACACCGCCTTGACCTGTGCGCCGCCCTCTCCGCCCTCGGCGCTGAGCACCGTGCCTTCGAGATGCGGCGCCTGCGTGGCGTACACATGCAGCGGGATCCGCTCCTGGCGGGCCGGCAGGATGCAGCGCGGATGCAGCACCTTGGCGCCGCTGGTCGCGATCTCCTGCGCTTCGTCGTAGTGGAGCGCGCGCAGGTGGCGTGCCGTCGGCGTGGCGCGCGGGTTGGCGCTGAACATGCCGGGAACGTCGGTCCAGATCTCGAGCCGCTGCGCGCGCAGCTTCGCGGCGAGATAGGCCGCGGAGGTGTCGGAGCCGCCGCGCCCGAGAAGCACTGTGTTGCCGTCGTCGTCGCTCGCGATGAACCCCTGTGTGATCAGCACGGGAGGGAGCGAGGCAAGCCGCGCGGCAAGCGCCGCGTCCGGCGCAAAGCCGCACACCGCCGCGAGCACGCTGGCCTTCGCCGAGGCACTGTGGCGCGCCGAAGCGCGCAGCATGGTGCGGGCATCGACCCAGGCGACCGGCAGTCCCCGTGACCTGAGGAAACTCGCGCCGATCCTGGTCGCCATGAGCTCCCCGGCCGCCATGACGCGCGCGCGCGTCCGGTCGCTCACCTCGCGCACCAGCGCGATCCCGGCGGCGATCTCGCGCAGCTCGGCGAGGTGCCGCTCGACCTCTTCGCCGAGCGGGACGCCGAGGTCGGCGGCGAGGCGCCGGTGGCGCTCCTCGATGGCCGCAAGCTCCCCCTCGTAGCCTTCTTCCACGGCGGCGTCGAGCAGGCGCTCGAGGCGATCGGTGATGCCGCTCACGGCCGAATGCACGATGAGAACGCGCGCGCCGGCGGCGCAGCGCTCGGAGGCGACCCCCGCGATGTTGGTCCAGTTCTCGAGCGTTGCCACGCTCGTGCCACCGAACTTCAGGACGATCCAGTCAGAGGGCGTTCGGGTCAAGGCTCGATTCTCCGAGAGTCAAGCTGGACGGCTGGCTGTGCCGCAGCCTGACAGCTTAAGGCTGCCTCAGGTCCGCGATTGCTTGAGCTCGGAGTGAGCAGCGCGAGCTGTCGTTCTACAGCTCGTCGTCGAAGTCCTGGAGGTCTTTCTCGAGCTTCTTGTCTGCCAGGACTTCCTCGAGGCGACTCCAGGCGGCTTTGCCCCGCTTTCCCTGGTTCCGGACGCGCTTGTCCACCCGATCGAGCAGCCGATCGTAATCGGTGCCGTCCTCGGGCGGCGTGTTCAGGAATTCCTCGTCGAGGTCGAAGCCCTCGTTGTCCCGTTCGGCCATCTGGTCGTGTAAATCCCGAATTAATTCAAAGGCTAACGTGCTTATACGGCACGGAACAAGGCGCGAACTATAGCCGATTGGCGCCGCCGATCAACATTTGCCGGAATGGGGGGTGCCCGAGGGGAAGACAAGTCCCCCCCCCCCGACCAGCTTAAGCGTGATCTGTACCGTCTCGGACGACCACCGGGGCACCCCGGCTGAGGCCTAAGCCCTCGGCGGCGTTGTGCTCGGCCCGGGCGATCTCGAGGACTCCGAAGGAATTGACGAGGGCCAGGTACTCGCCTGGCTTCGTGTCGGCGTAGGTGCGCAGCAGCCGAAAGGCGTGGTTGCCGGCGTGGACGACCGGAAGTCGGAAGCGCTCGATGAGGGGCGCGTCGATATTGGTGATGAGATTGCCGAAGTGGTCGATGGAGATGACGACGCCGGAGACGCTCGCCGGCTCGACGGTGGGATCGTCCACCCACGAAGGAACGAGCGACGCGACCGGCTCGCCGAGATCCGAGGTGCCGCAGCGACCGGCGGCCAGCTCGGCGGCGACCGGCGCAAAGATGTCCCGCCCGTGGAAGGTCGCGCTCGGATGAGCGACCCCGATGCGCGCGAGCCCCTGGGCGGTAAGCCGGGTGAGGCGGGCAGCCGAGAGACGGCTCACGACCGGTGCGAGGAGGCCGTTGTCCGGGGCGAGGAAAAAGTGTCCGCCCGCCTCGAGAGCGAGAATGTCGCGCGAGGTTCCCACCCCCGGATCGACCACCGCCACATGCACCGTCCCGGCCGGAAAGAACGGGAAGCCGCGCGAGAGCCAGAAGCCCGCCTCCGCCGGCCAGTGCACTACGATCTCATGCGTGAGATCGATGATACGGGCGGCCGGGAAGCGCGTGAGGATACAGCCCTTGATCACCCCGACGAACGGGCCCTGATGTCCGAAGTCCGTGGTGACGGTGATGACGCCCGAGGCCGCCAAGACTCACTCGCTGCAGGCGCCGCTCAAGCGCCCAGACGTCCGCGGCCGGGCACCGGACGCGCTCCTTCCGCGCAGGCACGGCACTTGTCGGTGTAGGGCACGGCCGCGAGACGCTCGGGCTCGATGTCGCCGCCGCACACTGAGCAGGTCGTATAGCGACCCTGCGCGAGGCGCCGCAACGCCGCCTCGACCTGCTGCAGCTCGGCGCGCGCCGAGTGCGAGATGGCGCCCAGCACGTCGTCGTTCTCGCGCTGCGTCACCTGCTCGGCGAAGTCGGCCGACAGCGGATCCGCCTCGTGCCGCAGATCCGCACTCGCGTCGCTCGCCCGCTGGCGCAGCTCGTCGCGCCGTTTGAGCAGCCTCTCGCGTACGGTGTCGATTTCCACCTGAACCTCCCGCGCACCCTCAGGACGCGTTCGGATTGCGCCGCCGGTCCTCGAGCCATCTCTGCAGCCGGTCGAACGGCTCGATGAACTTGGCGACGCCCTCGCGCTCGAGCTGCGCCGCGACCGCCTCGAGATCGACGTCGAGTCGCTCCAGGCCTTCGCGCGCATCCGCGCCCTCGGCAAGGTGCCGCTCGAGGCGCAGTTCCGGGCGGCCGAGGCGCCGGTATGCGTTGAGGGTCTCGAGCGGCATGGTATTCACGGTTCCCGGCACCACCAGCTCCTCGACGTACTTGATCGGGCTGTAGCTCGGGTCCTTGGTGGAGGTCGACGCCCATAAGAGGCGCTGCGGCCGCGCGCCCTGCGCACTGAGCGCCTGCCACTGTGGTGTCGCGAGCGTAGCCTCGAAGATCTCATAGGCGCGGGCGGCGCTGGCGATCGCCGCCTTGCCGCGCAGCGTGCGCGCCGCCGGCTGGCCGCGTGCGCTCAGGTCATCGAGGAGCTTGTCGACGAGAGTATCGATGCGGCTGAGGAAAAAGCTCGCCACCGAGGCCACGGTCCCGAGCGGCCGCCCCGCGTGGGTGCGGTCGCTCAGACCGTCCATGTAAGCCTGCGCCACGGCGCGATAGCGCTCGGGCGAGAACAGCAGCGTCACGTTGACGTTGATGCCGTCGGCGATGAGGGCGCGGATCGCCGGCAGAGCAGCCTCGGTTCCCGGAATCTTGATGAAGGCGTTCGGCATGTCGAGACGCGCCCACAGGCGGCGCGCTTCGGCAAGGCTGCGGTCGGCGTCGTAGGCGAGATGCGGCGAGACCTCGAAGCTGACGAAGCCGTCGGCAGCGGAGCTCGCGTCATAAAGCCCGAGGAAGAGCCTGCCCGCCGCGCGCACGTCGTGGATGGCGAGCTCCTCGTAGAGGGCCATCGCCGACTGGACGGTCGGCAGGAGCCGCGCGATCGGTTGCGCGTAGCGTGGGTCGCTCGCCATGGAGTTGGCGAAGATCGCCGGGTTCGAGGTGACACCGGCGATCCCGTCGTTGTGGATGAGGCGCGCGAGGCTGCCGTCCTCGAGCATGCCGCGGCTGAGATCGTCGAGCCACGCGCTCTCGCCGAGCTTGCGCAACTCCAGGAGCGGATTGGGAACCGACGCGTTCATCGGATACTTCCATGCCCGAGAGTAGCGCAGCTTAATTCCGCCGTCTCGCGGTTTCGGGCCGGATATGCGTAAATCCCTATAGGCTTAAGGCCCCGTGCCGGTGACACTTTTTCCAAGGAGCGCCCCTATGACGGAAGTCTTCAATGGCGGCAAACTCGCCGAGGAGCTGCGCGCACTGGTGAACGAGGCCGAGGCGCTGCTGCGCACCTCGGCCGAAACGGCGACCGCGACCGGGCGGGAGCACGCCGAGGCCACGCTGTCGGATCTGCGCACCCGGCTCACGGCCCTCGAGCAGCAGGTCAAGGCGCGCGCGCGTGACGTCGACAGCTACGTGCGCGACAACCCCTGGCAGGCGGTTGCGGTGGCCGGCGGAGTCGCGCTGCTCGTCGGGCTCATCATGGGTCGCAGGGGATGAGCGAGGGCGCCGCGCCCGCGGATGCGACTTCGCCCGAGCGCCCGCCACCGCTCCAGGGCCTGCTGGCTGTGGCGCTCGAGGCGCTGCGCACGCGGCTCGAGCTCGCCGGGGTGGAGCTCGAGATCCACCTCATTGGGCTGGCGCGCACGCTGCTCTGGGCGGTGGCGGCGATCCTGTGCGCGCTGCTGGCACTCGCCTTCGGCGTGGTGGCGCTGATCGCGGCGTTGTGGAACTCGCACCGCGTACTCGGCTTAGGGTTAGGCGGCCTCGCCTTCCTGCTGCTCGGCCTCGGCTGCGCGCTGATCGGCGCGCGCATCTTTCACCGCGGGCCTCGCGTGCTTCAGGATTCGGTGGATCAGCTCGAGCGCGATCGGCGCCGGACCGGTGCGCCATGAGCCGCCTGAGGCAGCTCGAGGCGCGGCGGCGGGTGCTGCTCGGCCGCTGCGACGAGCAGCGTGAGGAGCTGGCGGCGCGGCTGGCTGCGCTCAGCCCCGCCGCGGTGCTGCGCGGCACCGGCATCCCGGAGCTGCGCCACCCGCTCACCTGGCTGACGGCGCTCGCGGCGATGCTGTACTTCGGGCGCACGCGCAAGGTGCTCACCGTCGTCCTGTGGCTGCGGGCCGCGCTCACGCTCGCGCGGCGCGCCGCGCGTCTGGTGCGCCTGGTGAGCGAGCTGCGCGCGCCGCACCCCGGCGGCTAACGCTTCACG
>JASHQW010000320.1 GCA_030038875.1 Gammaproteobacteria bacterium
TTCTTGCGCGAGCCGGCGGGCGCCGGCTTCAGGGCTTGAGCATCACCCAAAAGGGCTTCGAAGGATCCGCCGGGGTCGTCTCGACAGGCCCGAGGCCGACGACCTGGACGATCACCTCCTCGTCGCTGTTCGAGCCATCCCAGTGGAGCGCCTTGGCCGGATGAAACATGTAGCTGCCGGGCTTGAGGGGCACGGCCTGCGCAGGATCGAAAGTGGCTCCGGTGCCCGTGTACCAGGTTCCCTTGATCACCGTGACGTAGCGATCGCCCGGATGCCAGTGAGGACGGTCCATCACGTGCGGCGGAAACCTGACGCGCTGCACGTAGAGCCCGTGGCCGTTCGGATCGCCCGCGAGGGTCGCGATCTGACCGCCATAGGCGTCGGGCATCTCCTGCCAGTGAATCTCCTCGGGAGTGAGCCGGACGAAGATGGCTTCGCCGCCCGGGCTCGCATCCGATGCCAGCCCGAGCGCGGTCGCGCCGAGCAGGCAGAGCGCCAGGATCGCCAGTGATCTCGTTTGCATAGGATGGCTCCCTCAGGACCGCAGCTTCAGGCCTTGCGGATCGTAGAGCGGCTCGAGCCGCACGGTCGCGGGACGCATCTCGCCGAGGATGTCGATCTCAAAGCGCGCGCCGTCGCGCGCGAGCGCGGTCGGGACGTACCCTGCCGCCAGGCTCTTGCCGACGCAATGCCCGAAGGCGCCCGAGGTCACGTAGCCGACCGCGGCGGCGTCCTTCATGATCGATTCGTAGCCGATGACCTCGGCATCGAGCGCGCTGACCTCCAGGATGACGAAGCGCCGCCTGGGTCCCGCGGCGCGCTCGGCGAGCGCCGCCGCCCGGCCGCTAAAGTCCGGCTTGCCGAAGTCGACGAAGCGATCGAGCCCGGTCTCGGCGGCGGTGTAGTCGGGCCGGAAGTCCTTCTGGAATGAGCCGTAGCCCTTCTCGAGGCGGAGCGAGGACAGCGCCCGCCCGCCGAAGAGCTTGAGGCCGAGCTCGCTGCCTGCGTCCCTGAGATCGTCGTAGAGCGTCGCGAAGTAGTCCGGCGTGGTCCAGATCTCGTAGCCGAGCTCGCCGGTGAAGCCGGCGCGGCTCAGGATCGAGGGGGCGAAGCCGACCGCCGTCTCGCGCACCTGGAACAGCTTGAAGGCGCCGGCCGAGAGATCGACGCGCGCGAGGCGCTGCACGAGCTCGCGCGAGCGAGGGCCTGCGATCGACACGCCGTTCAGCGTCGAGGCCAGGGAGCGCACGAAGACATCCGGCGGCGGGTCTGCCTGGGCGAACCAGCGCAGGTGAAACTCCTCGGCGAAACCGGAGCCGAAGATCAGGAATCGATCCTCGGCAAGACAGGCGATGGTGAGATCGCCGACGATGCGGCCCGCGGGGTTCAGCATCGGCGCGAGTCCGAGACGTCCCACCTTCGGGAGGCGGGAGGCGAACACGCGATCGAGCCAGGCGCGCGCGCCGCGGCCTGCGACCTCGTACTTCCCGTAGTTGGTTGTCTCGTAGAGGCCGACGGCGCTGCGCACCGCCTGACACTCCGCGCGCACGATGGGGAAGGCTTCCGAGCGGCGATAGGTCGGGGTCTCGACGGGCTCCATGCCCGGAGGCGCGAACCAGAGCGCGTTCTCGAGCCCGTAGTTGGCGCCCATGCAGGCGCCGGCCGCCTTGAGCCTCTCGTAAATGGGCGAGCGGCGCACCGGGCGCGCCGCCGGCAGCTCCTCGTTGGGATAGGCGAGGCGGAAGCGCCGCGAATAGTTCTCCGGCACCTTGATCGAAGTGTATTTCGGGGTGGCAAACGCGCCGAAGCGCGCCACGTCCATCGAGAGGATGTCCTGCCCCGGATCGCTCTCCGCCATCCAGCGCGACAGCACCAGCCCGATGCCGCCTCCCTGGCTGAAGCCCGCCATGACGGCGCACGCCACCCAGTAGTTCCTCAAGCCGCGCACGGGTCCCACGAGCGGATTACCGTCGGGCGCGAAGGTGAAGGGACCATTCACCGCCTTGCGGATGCCGACGCGCCCCAAGGCCGGGAAGTGCCTGAAGCCGACCTCGAAGTAGGGCGCGAGCCGCTCGAAGTCCTCCGGCAGCAGCTGCATCGAGAAGTCGTCGGGAGTCTTCACCGGCGACCAGACGATGCCGTGCGGCTCGTAGGTACCGATCAGCGCCCCGCCGCGCTCCTGGCGCACGTAGATCTCGCCGGCGTAGTCGGTAGTGTTGACGATCTCACGCGCACGGCCCTTGAGCTCGGGGAGATCCTCCGTAATGAGATAGTGGTGCTCCATGGCCAGCACCGGCAGCTCGATGCCGGCCATGCGGCCGACTTCGCGCGCCCAGAGGCCCGCGCAGTTGACCACGTGCTCGGCGTGCACCGTGCCCTTGTCGGTCACGACGTCCCAGGTGCCGTCGCGGCGCGCGCTCAGCGCCCGCACGCGCGTGAAGCGCTCCACCGAGGCCCCGAGCTGCCGCGCCGCCTTGGCATAGGCGTGGGTGGTCCCGGAGGGGTCGCAGTGCCCGCCGTCGGCGCGCCACAGCGCACCGATGAAGTGACTCGGGTCGATCAGCGGGTTGTAATCGAGCGCCTGCTCGAGCGAGATCATCTCGGTCTCCATGCCGAGATAGCGCGCCCGCGAGCAGATGAGGCGCAGGCTGTCGAGCTCGCCCTGATTCGCGGCCAGCATGAGTCCGCCGTTCGGATGCAGCCCGCACGACTGCCCCGACACCCGCTCGATCTCGCGATAGAGGTCGATCGTGTACTTCTGCAGCCGCGAGATGTTGGCCTCGCCATTGAAGGTGTGCATGCCACCCGCGGCATGCCAGGTCGATCCGGAGGTCAGCTCGCTCTTCTCGATGAGGAGCACGTCCGTCCAGCCGGCCTTCGCGAGGTGATAGAGCACGCTCGTGCCGACCACGCCCCCACCGATCACGACGGCCCGTGCCGAATCCTTCATGTCGAGCTCTCTCCGCACAAGTGACTCACCGTCGCATCCGGGCGCAGCACGAGCCCGAAGGGCTGGGACGTCTCCACGAGCCATTCGCGCAGGTGCTGCGCCGTAGTGGCCGGTGTCAGGAGCAACATCCCTGCCGTGAGCCGGGCGAGGACCGCCGGCACCTGCACCATGATTGTGGCAGCGGCGGTGCCTGCGGGAAACGCATTCGCGTCGAGATCGAGCCGGCAGGCCCGCGCGAGCATCTCGGGGACCGCGAGGCCGCTCAAGAGGAATCCCACGAGGGCCGAGGACAGGTCGATCACGGCCGCCTGGCCGCGGCATGTCTCCTGCCAGAGCCCCACGCTCTCGCCCCGACGCGCCGGCGGCGCGAGCAGCAGCCAGCGTCCCGGGCGCACGCTGAGCGTGACGCGCCCCGAGCGGGCCACGACGCCGCCTGCGCCGGGGAGGGTGAGACCGCGCGCGGCGGCGAGCCGCTCGAGGTCAAGCGAGCGCTCGCGGAATGCGCCAAGCTCGATGACGTCCGCCGGGCAGGAGGCGAGCGTGATCCCCGCCTCACGCCCGGACACGCGTGTTCTCCGCATCCCACATATGGGGGCTCACGACCTCGAGCTCGGTGCGCTCGCCGTGCAGGGGCGAGGTAGCGAGGAGACGGGTACCGATGCGCTGCCGCCCGCCGGCGAGGAGCGCGAGTCCCACCCAGCCCTCGAGCTCGACGGACGGGGTGGAGGAGGTGATGTAGCCGAGACTCGCACCCGGCGCCTGCGGGGTGACCAGGTGCATCCCGTTGCGCAACCGCCGCGCGCGGTCCTCGGGGCGCACGCCGACGAGCTGCAGCCGGTCGGGCGCGGTGAGACCGGGACGGGCGGCAAGCGAGCGGCCGACGAAATCGCCGCTCTTCTTCAGCATGCGCTGGAAACCTAAGTCATCGGCGCTGGTGTTGCCGTTGAGCTCGGCGGTGGTGACGTGGCCCTTCTCGATGCGCAGCGTGTTCAGGGCGTCGAGGCCGTAGGGTCGGATGCCGTACGGCTTGCCCGCCGCGAGCACTGCCTGCCACGCGGTGCGCGCCACGCCCGCCGGCACCGCGAGCTCGTAGGCGAGCTCACCCGAGAACGAGATGCGAAACAGCCGCCCCGGAATCCCGGCGATGCTCGCCTCGGCAACCGCCAGGAAGGGGAAGGCCGCGTTCGAGAGATCGAGGTCTGGGACGACCGACGCCACTACCTCGCGCGAGCGCGGACCCGCCACCGCGAACTGTGCCCACTGGTCGCAGACGTCGGTCAGGACGACGTCGAGGTCGCGGCACACCGCCTGCAGATGAAACTCGAGGTGCTCGAGCGCCGCGGCGCTGTTGGCGGTCGTGGTGGTGACCAGGAAGTGCGCGGGGCCTAAGCGCGAAGTGGTGCCATCATCGAACAGCATCCCGTCCTCGCGCAGCATGATGCCGTAGCGGGCGCGGCCCACCGCGAGTGTCGAGAAGGTATTGGCGTAGATGAAATCGAGAAAACGCGCGGCGTCGGGTCCCTGCACGTCGATCTTGCCGAGCGTCGATACATCGGTGATGCCGACCGAGCGGCGCACCGCGCGCGCCTCCTCGAGCACCGGCTCCCAGCCGGCGGCGCGCGAGTAGACGAGCGGCCGCAGCCACAGCCCCGTGTTGACGAACGTCGCGCCGGCCCGCTCGTGCCAGTCGTGCAGCGGCAGGCGGCGCCTCGGCTTGTAATGGCCGCGGACCTCGCCGCCGGCGAGCGCCGCAAACGGCGTGGGCTCGGCGAAAGGCCGCGGCTTCACCTGTCCCACCTCGGCGAGCGGCCTGCCAAGCGCCTCGGCCAGCACGGCAGCCGCCACCAGGCCGCCGATGCGGCCCTGATCGGTGGCCATGCCACAGGTCGTGAAGCGCTTCATGTGCTCGATGTGCTCGTAGCCCTCGCGGCAGGCCAGGCGCACGTCATCGGCAGTCACATCGTTCTGCAGATCGACGAAGGCCTTGCCCGGCGCGCGCACCTCCCAGAGAGCCGCGAGCGGCGTCGCCTCGTGATCGGGCGGCAGGCGAGGGC
>JASHQW010000321.1 GCA_030038875.1 Gammaproteobacteria bacterium
GGACACCTGCTCGGCGCCGCGGGGGTGGTCGAGGCGATCTTCTCGGTGCTCGCGATCCGCGACGGCGTGGCGCCGCCCACCATCAACTACCGCACCCCGGACCCGGAGTGCGACCTCGACTACGTGCCGAACAGCGCGCGGCGCATGAAGATCGACATCAGCCTGTCGAACTCCTTCGGCTTCGGCGGCACCAACGGCTCGCTCATCTTCCGGCGCTTCTCCTAGCGGCGCACCCGCGAGCCTCACGGGCTTTTCGCTACGCACACGCCTCTCGTTCGCGAGCTCGACGTACCGCCGGCGGTGCTGCGCCGCCTGGCGGCGCTCGATCCGGCGCGCTATCCGCTGCTGCTCGACAGCGCGGCGGCCGGACCCTTGGGGACGGCGACCGTGCTGCTCGCCGCGCCGCGCGCGGCGCTCTGGCTCGGCGCCGACGGGCGGCTCGGCGCCGACGGCGTGCGCGTCGCGGGCGACACTTTCCTCGGCGCGCTCGAGAGCTGGTGGCGCCGGGAGGGCGCGGTGCCGAGGCCGGCGGGCACGGCCGCGCAGCTGCCGTTCACCGGAGGCTGGGCGCTCTATCTCGGCTACGAGCTCGCTCAGGAGATCGAGCCGCACCTCGCCCTGCCGCGCACACCGCTCCCCTGGGTGGCGTTCGCGCTGCGCACCCCCGGTGCGCTGATCCACGATCTCGGCACGGACCGCGTGCTCGCGGTCGCCGAGGGGACTTCCGCCGACACGCTGGGCCTCCTCGTGCGGGATGCGCACGCGGCGGCCGCCGGCGCCGATCCTCCCGACACGCTGACATTCCACTCGGTGGCCGAGGAGGACCCGGAAGCTTTCCTCGCACGCGTGCGGGCCGCCAAGGAGTACGTGCGCGCCGGAGACATCTATCAGGCGAACCTATCGCGGCCCTGGACTGTGGCGGTCGCGGGCGCGACCCCCGGGACGGGAGCCGCGGCGGCGCTCTATCGGCGGCTGCGCGCGGCCAACCCGGCGCCGTTCGCCGCGCTGGCACAGTGGCGCGGGGCGGCGCTCATTTCCTCTTCGCCCGAACGGCTGGTGCGCCTTTGCGGCCGGCGCATCGAGACGCGGCCCATCGCCGGTACGCGCCCGCGCAGCCGCCGCCCGGGCGGCGATGCGCTGGAGATACCGGAGCTCGTGGCACATCCGAAGGAGCGCGCCGAGCACATCATGCTGGTCGATCTCGAGCGCAACGATCTCGGCAGGCTCTGCGAGCCGGGCACCGTGCACGTCGACGAGCTCATGAGCATCGAGTCCTACGTGCACGTGCACCACATCGTGTCGAACGTGACCGGGAGGCTGCGCGCCGACGTCACCCCGATCGGCGCGGTGCGCGCGGTGTTTCCGGGCGGCACCATCACCGGATGCCCGAAGTTCCGCTGCATGCAGATCATCGCAGAGCTCGAGGGCGCCGGGCGCGGGGCCTACACGGGCTCGCTCGGATACCTCGGCCGCGACGGGCAGCTCGACCTCAACATTCTCATTCGCACCATGACACTGAGCGGCGCGACGCTCGAGTTCCGCGCCGGGGCCGGCATCGTCGCCGACTCCGAGCCCGAGCGGGAGCTCGAGGAGACCCGTGCCAAGGCGCAGGGTCTCCTGCGCGCCCTGGAGATGAGCGCATGACCGCGGAGGGCGCGCCGGAGGGCGTATGGGTGAACGGGCGTCCGAACGGCACGCTCTCGCCCCTCGAGCGCGGGCTGCACTACGGCGACGGCCTCTTCGAGACGATCGCGTGCCTCGAGGGCCGGCCGCGGTTCCTCAAGCTGCATCTCGAGCGCCTGGAAACGGGCTGCGCGCGGCTCGCAATCCCCCGTCCCTCGCGGGAGGAGCTGCGCCGTGAGATCCTCGCCGCCGCGGCCGGAGCCGGACGCGCCATCGTCAAGGTGCTGCTGACGCGCGGTCCTGCCGCCGCGCGCGGCTATGCGACGACCGGCGCCGAGCAGCCGACTCGCCTGACGCTGCGCTACCGCTGGGAGGAGGACGATCCGCGGCTCGCCGTTGAGGGTGTCCGCGTGCGCACGGCGGCGCTGCGTCTCTCGGAGAGCCCGGCACTCGCGGGCTTGAAGCACCTGAATCGCCTCGAGCAGGTGCTGGCGAGGCGCGAGTGGAACGACGCCGCCATCGGCGAGGCGCTGATGTTTTCCTCGAGCGCGAGGCTGATCTCGGGAGTCATGAGCAACGTGTTTCTGGTGGAGGCCGGCACTCTGCGGACACCGCTCCTCGATCGGTGCGGCGTCGCCGGCATCATGCGGCGGGTGGTGCTGCGCGAGGCGGCGTGCGTAGGCATCCCGGCCGAGGAGGCGGCGCTGGACGCGGCGGATCTCGCACGCACACGCGAGCTTTTCCTCACGAGTGCCGTGATCGGGCTGCGCCCGGTGCGTTCTCTCGACGGACGAGCGTGCGAGACCGGTGCCGTGACCCGCGAGCTGCAGCGCCGCCTCGCGCCGCTGCTCACCGGAGCGGCAGATGGTTGAGCCTGCCGATCGGCGCCGCCGCTGGCGGCGCCGTGCGGGGTTCGCCGCCGCCTTGGGGGTCGTGGTGCTGGGGGTGGCGGTCACCGTCGCGCACGATTGGCTCAGGCGCGAATATCTCTCGCCCGGGCCGGCCGCAGCGCCGGCGCGCATCCAGGTGGCGCAGGGGGCCAGCGTGCGCGCCGTGCTGACGCGGCTCGAGAGTCAGGGCGTCGTGCACAACGCGCGCGCGGTGCTGTGGTATCTGCGCCTCCTCGCCGAGCACCCGCGCATGCAGGCAGGCACGTACGAGATCCCCGCGCACGCGAGTCCCGAGCAGATCATCACGATGTTCGAGGAGGGCAGAGTGCTGCTCGAGCAGCTGACGGTGCTCGAGGGCTCGACCTTCGCCGACTTCCTCGAGCTCCTCGCCCACGAGCCCGACGTGACGCATACGCTCTCCGGCAAGACACCCGCGGAGGTGATGGCGGCGCTCGGACACCGCGGCGAGAACCCCGAAGGGCGCTTCTTCCCCGACACCTATCGCTTCGCCGCGAATACCAGCGATGCGGTGATTCTCGCGGTGGCCTACGAGAAGATGAGCCAGGAGCTCGCGGCGGCCTGGGGCGCGCGCAGCCCGAGGCTCCCCTTCGACAGCCCCACGCAAGCCCTCATACTCGCCTCGATGGTCGAGAAGGAGGCGCAGCTTAAGTCCGAGCGCTCGCGCATCGCCGGGGTCTTCGCGGCCCGCCTGCGCAAGGGCATGCGGTTGCAGTCGGATCCGACCGTGATCTACGGCCTCGGGGCACAGTACGACGGGCAGATCCACACCCGCGACCTTCTGACCGACACGCCCTACAACACCTATACGCGCGCGGGCCTGCCACCGACCCCGATCGCGCTTCCCGGACGCGAGTCGCTGCTGGCCGCGGTCCAGCCCGACGATACCGGCGAGCTGTACTTCGTCGCGAGCGGGCTCGGGGACGGCGCCCATCACTTCTCGAAGACGCTGCAAGAGCATAATTCCGCGGTGCAAGCCTATCTCGCACGGCTGCGCCAGCAGCGCGCCGCCGCTCATGCCGCCGGAGCGGGGGCGGGCGCTCACCCATGACCGCCCGGTTCATCACGCTCGAGGGGATCGAAGGCGCGGGCAAATCGACGCTCGCCAAGTTCGTGCTGGCTTACCTGGCGCAGCGGCAGATTCCGGGGCGGTTGACGCGCGAGCCGGGCGGCACGCCGCTCGCCGAGCGCATCCGGCAGCTCGTGCTCGAGCGGGGAGCGGAGCGCCTGTCCCCGGTCACCGAGACGCTGCTCATGTTCGCGGCGCGCGACCTGCACCTCGAGCATGTCATCCGTCCGGCGCTCGCCCGCGGCGAGTGGGTGGTATGCGATCGCTTCACCGACGCGACGCGCGCCTACCAGGGCAGCGGGCGGGGCGTCGACTCCGATCTCATCGAGTCGCTCGCCGCCGCCGTGCACGGCGGACTTGCCCCCGACTGCACGCTGCTGCTCGATCTTCCGGTGAACGTCGGGCTCGCGCGCGTGCGCGGCCGCGCGGCGGGGAATTCCGATCGCTTCGAGGCGGAGACCCAGGCGTTCTTTGAGAAGGTGCGCGCCGGGTATCTCGAGCTCGCGCGGCGTGAGCCCGGGCGCTTTCACGTGATCGATGCCGCGGCCCCGCTCGATGCCGTGGAGGGGCGCGTCGAGCGGATCCTCGAGGACCTCGAATGAGCGCGCTCGCGGCAAGTATGCCGCCGTGGATCGCATCCGCCGCGGGCTCACTCGCGGCCGCCAGGCTTGCCGGACGGCTGCCGCACGCGCTTCTCATCCACGAGGCGCCCGGCGCCGGCGGCGACTGGCTCGCGCACTGGGCCGCGCGTCTCGCGCTGTGCGAGCGCTCCTCCGAGGCGCCGTGCGGAAAGTGCGGGGCGTGCCGCCGGGCGCTCGCCTGGCAGCATCCCGATCTCACCCGGGTAGCGCCGCTCGAGGATTCACGGCAGATCCGCATCGAGCAGGTGCGCGAGCTCGCGGCGGAGCTCGCGCTCACGAGTCACGCGGGCGGCTACAAGGTCGGGGTGCTTACGCCGGCCGATTCGATGAACCGCTTTGCCGCCAACGCGTTGCTGAAGACGCTCGAGGAGCCGCCGCCGCGCACGCTCCTCGTGCTGGTGGCGAGTCAGCCTTCGCGGCTCCCGCCGACGGTCCTGAGCCGCTGCCAGCGCCTCACGGTGCGCGCACCGGCGCGCGCCGCGGCGGTCGCCTGGCTCACGGAGGTCCGCGGCCAGGGGCCGTGGGAGGCGGCACTGGAGGCGGTGGGCGAGGCGCCCATGCTGCTCCTCGAGGCGGACCCCGAGCCGCTGGCGCAAATTGGCGCTGAACTGCGCCAGACGCTGGATGCGGTGGCGGGCGGCCGGGCCGACCCGGTCGCGACCGCGGAACGCTGGGCACGGAGCGAGCTGCCGCTCCGGCTGCGGTGCTTTGAGAATTGGCTCACAGATCGCATCCGTCGCGGGCAGGGCGGGGGAGACTTAATATCAGAAGTGCGCGCTGGCCCCTACTTGCCAGGGGCCGGCGCGTTCTTGAATATACGCGAGCTGTTCGGGCTCCTGGACGAGGTCCGGGAGCTGAGGACCGCGCTCGATGTGCCGCTTAACCGCGCACTGGCGCTCGAGGCTCTGTTACGGCGGCTGGCACCCCGGGGTGCCGGGGTCGCAGCATAAGGAACACGGATGCACGCACGACCTTTACATGCGACGAGTGGGGAAAGGACCGTGAGAGCGGGCGCGAACAAGCCGGGTCTGTTGACGCTCACCATCAAGGACAAGAGCGCGCTCTATCTTGCCTACATGCCGTTCGTGAAGAACGGCGGCCTGTTCATTCCGACCAACAGCAATTACCGCCTCGGCGACGAGGTGTTCATGCTGCTGAACCTCATGGGCGAGGACGAGAAGCTGCCGGTGGCCGGGCGCGTGATCTGGGTGACCCCCAAGGGCGCGCAGGGCAAGCGCACCGCCGGCATCGGCGTGCAGTTCAGCGAGCAGGATCGCGGTCAGACTCAGAAGAAGATCGAGACCTACCTGGCCGGCGCTCTGTCGGGCGACAAAGCCACGCATACCATGTAGACAGACCCGTTCGGGTCTCGTCGATATGTCAGATGAGAAGAGGGGAGCTGCGGCCCCCGGATGACATCCGTGTGTACGCGGGACGATGCGTGACGGGAATCACATCATGTTCGTTGCGCCGGCGTACGCTCGTCAGCGTAGTCGGTCGCTGCCATCACACACTCACTGAATGAACCGCGCGGGCGGATCGTCTGCCGCGCGAGGAGGAGTCGCGAACATGTCCAATCCGTACGATACCGCGTCCGAGCGTGTCTCGGTGCTCGGTCCCACACTGCATTTCAAGGGCGAATTGCATGCGGACGAGGAGCTCTTGATCAAGGGTCGGGTCGAGGGCTCGATCACCCATACGCAGCGGATCACCGTATGTGCCGAAGGCACCGTCAGCGCCAACGTCCGCGCACAGATGATCGTGGTCGAAGGCACCGTGAACGGCGATCTGCAGGCTGAGAAATCCGTGATGGTGCGCGAGACTGCCAAGCTGCGCGGCAACATCAGCGCACCGAGCGTGAGTATCGTTGAAGGCGCGCACTTCACCGGCGGCGTCGACATGGACAGGAAAGCGGCCGTCGCGGAGTCCGCGGGGGTCAACCATGAAGGTCGGGCCGACAGGTCGGCCGTGTCCAAGCAGTCGCAGGGGTGAGTCCAATGTTTCAGTCAAATCCAGGTTTCGAGCGTGCCGCGCCGGTCGAGCGTCAACCCGTGAGCAACGCGCCGGGCGCGCCGCAGCCCTCTCCGGCCGGTGGTGAAGAGCAGAAGATTCCCGTGCTGGGAAAGACGTTGCTCTTTCGCGGCGAGCTGACCGCCGAGGAGGACGTGATTCTGCAGGGACGCGTGGAGGGCTCGATCCGCCATGCGCGCAATCTCGTCATCGGTATCGACGGATCCGTGCTGGGCGACGTCCGCGCGAGTCATCTGACCGTCGAGGGTCTGGTCGAAGGCGACCTGCACTGTAGCGAGGCGGTCGTCGTCCGCTCGACGGCCCAGGTCCGCGGAAATATCTTT
>JASHQW010000322.1 GCA_030038875.1 Gammaproteobacteria bacterium
GCCGCTCGCCGGCAGCTGCGTCGTGAGAAACAGCAGTGCCGCAAATCCCAACAGCACGAACAAGCCCGTGCCGATCTCCAGAGTTCGATTGCTTTGCATGGCCAGTAGTTCCTCTCAAAGGAAGGCGGCGGTGAGCACGTAGTCGAGCAGCAGCGTGAG
Source organism: Gammaproteobacteria bacterium (assembly GCA_030038875.1). Classification (GTDB taxonomy): domain Bacteria; phylum Pseudomonadota; class Gammaproteobacteria; order Steroidobacterales; family Steroidobacteraceae; genus 13-2-20CM-66-19. The sequence goes on from JASHQW010000322.1 coordinate 160, forward strand.
GACCGACGAGGCCACCACGGTGCGCGTGGTCGCAAGCCCCACGCCCTCGGCAGTGGGCTCGGCGTGGTAGCCCTCGTGCACTGCGATCAGGCTGCAGGCGATGCCGAATACGATGCTCTTCACCAGGCCTTCGTTCACGTCGTGCAGATCCACGGATCCCTGAGTCTGCGACCAGAAGACGCCGCGGTCGACCCCCATCAGCTGTACGCCGACGAGCTGCGCGCCGTAGAGACCGATCACGCTGAAGATCGCGGTCAACAAGGGCATCGCGATCACGCCGCCGAGGAAGCGCGGCGCCACCACGTAGCGCAGCGGGTCGACCGCCATGATCTCCATCGCGGTCAGCTGGTCAGTGGCGCGCATCAGGCCGATCTCCGAGGTGAGCGCGGTGCCGGCGCGGCCGGCGAACAGCAGCGCCGTGATCACCGGCGCGAGCTCGCGCAGCAGGCCGAGCGCGGCGGCAATGCCGAGCGCCTCCTCGGAGCCGAAGCGCCGCAGCAGATCGTAGCCCTGGAGCCCCAGCACCATGCCGACGAACAGGCCCGAGAGCATGATGATGATGAGCGAGCGGGCGCCGGTGTTGTAGATCTGCATGACCAGCAGCCGCGGCCGTGCGAGCGCCGGCACGCATTGGATGAGGAGCTGCACCAGGAAGATCGTCACCGACCCGAGGCGACGCACGCCGCCGAGGAGGTAGCTGCCGGGCCGCCGGGAGTTCACCGCGCGTCCGCCTCGAGCAGCTGCGTCGCGTAATCCGGGGCGGGATAATGGAACGGCACCGGACCCTCGGCGCTGCCGGTCATGAACTGGCGTACCGCCGCCGAGTCGCTCGCCCGCAGCTGCGCCGGCGTGCCGGCGGCCGCCACGCGGCCCTCGGAGATCAGGTAGCTGTCGTCAGCGATGGTGGCGAGCTCCTGCACGTCGTGCGAGACCACGACGCTCGTGATCCCGAGCGCCTGGTTCATGTGCTTGATGAGCCGCAGGATGAAGCCGAGCGAGATCGGGTCGAGGCCCACGAAGGGCTCGTCGTAGAGCAGCACCTCGGGATCCATCACGATGGCGCGCGCCAGGGCCACGCGCCGCGCCATGCCTCCCGAGAGCTCGGACGGCATGAGGTGTGCCGCGCCGCGCAGGCCGACGGCCTGGAGCTTGGTCAGCACCAGAAGTCGCACCAGCGGCTCGGGGAGATCGGTGTGCTCGCGCACGGGGAAGGCGACGTTCTCGAAGACGTCCATGTCGGTGAGCAGTGCGCCGTTCTGGAACAGCATGCCCATGCGGCGCCGGAGCGCGTAAACCTCCCCGCGCCCGAAGCCCGCGAGATCCTGGCCGAAGACCGTCAGCTGTCCGCGAGCCGGGGGAACCTGGGCGGTGATGAGCCGCAGCAGCGTTGTCTTGCCCGTGCCGCTCGGGCCCATGATCGCGGTGATACGCCCGCGGCGCACCTCGAGATCGAGGCCGGCGAAGATCGGCCGCCCGCCCGCGGCGTAGTGCACGTCGCGCACGGCGACCACCACGTCGCCGGCGGGCGCGGTGGACGTGGCGCGTGCGGATGCGGTGCTGGTCACGCGAGCACGATGCCGCCTGATGGCTTCAGGCGGCCCGGCTCTCCATCTCCGGCGCGTAGCCTCCGGTGGTGGCCGCCCCGTTGAGATGCGCCCGCCGCGCGAATTCCTTCTGGCCGGCGGCGAAATTCCCCGCGACTCCGCCCCAGGCCTTGAGCGCGGTGTCCTGCAATGCCCGCCCGTAGCTGAAGGTGAGCGACCAGGGCAGCGGCCCCATCCGGTTCATCAGCGACAGGTGCAGCGTCGCCTCGGTCGGCGACTGGCCGCCGGAGAGGAAGGCAATGCCGGGAACTGCCGCCGGTACGTGGCGCTTCAGCACCCGCACCGTCGCCTCGGCGACTTTTTCCGGTGAGGCCCGCTCGCTCGCCTTCTTGCCCGAGATCACCATGTTGGGCTTGAGCACCATCCCTTCGAGGGCGACCCGATGATCGAACAGCTGCGCGAACACGTCGGTGAGCACCTGCTCGGTCACCTCCGAGCAGCGCTCGAGCGAGTGGGCGCCGTCCATGAGCACTTCCGGCTCGACGATCGGCACGATGTCGTTCTCCTGGCAGAGCGCCGCATAGCGGGCCAGCGCGTGCGCATTCGCCTCGACTGCGAAGGCGGTGGGAATGCCGGCGGCGATGTCGATCACCGCGCGCCACTTGGCGAAGCGCGCCCCGAGGCCGCGATACTCGATCAGCCGCTCGCGCAGGCCGTCGAGCCCCTCGGTGATGGTCTCACCGGGAAAGCCCGCGAGCGGCTTGGCCCCGAGGTCGACCTTGATGCCGGGGACCATGCCCTGCCTGGCGAGGTACTGCGGAAACGCCGTGCCGTCCTTGGTCTTCTGGCGGATGGTCTCGTCGTAAAGAATGACGCCGCTCACCGCCTCGGCGGCGCCGGGGGCGGTGAACAGCATTTCCCGGTAGGTGCGGCGATGCTCCTCGGTCGACTCCAGCTTGATGGCGTCGAAGCGCTTCTTGATGGTGCCGCTGCTCTCGTCGGCGGCCAGGATGCCCTTGCCCTTGGCGACCATCGCGTTGGCGACGCGATTGAGCTCACTGAGATTCATCGTCCACTCCTTAAGGCGATCGACGTGCACCCTTAACCAGCGAGGCGCCCTCGTGATCGCAAGCCTTTGAAAGTCGGATTGGTAAGGATAGCAAAAACGCATGCTGCGCTTGGTTCCCCGAGGCAATTAGTACTAAAATAGTCCTAGTTTCGGAGGTGCCTCCATGCTGCGTATCAGCCGGCTGACCGACTATGCCACCGTGCTCCTCGCGGCGCTCGCCGGCGAGCCCGCGCGCGTGCAGACCGCGACCGCGCTCGCCGAGCAGACGCACATCGCTGCTCCGACCGTGAGCAAGCTCCTGAAGCAGCTGCAGCGCGCGGGGCTCGTGACCTCGACGCGGGGACTGCACGGCGGCTACCAGCTCTCGCGCCCCGCCACGCAGATCAGCGCCGCTGCGATCCTCGATGCGCTCGAGGGGCCGGTGGCCCTCACCGACTGCGCCGCGGGCCACGGCAACTGCGAGATCGAGGAAAGCTGTCGCGTGAGCCGCGTATGGCAGCGCCTCAATCTCGCCATCCGCCGTGCGCTCTACGACGTGAGCCTGGCGCAGCTCGCCGGGCTCGATGCCGCCCCGGCGCGCCTGCCCGGGCTCGAGCGCGACATGAAGGCCGCGGCCGGCCGCACGCAGGTCCGCTCATGAGCGAAACCGCCAAGGAGCTCGAGAGCCTGATCGGCCGCGGCTACCGCCAGGGCTTCGTGACCGAGATCGACTCCGATACGGTCGCGCCCGGGCTCGATGAGGACGTGGTGCGGCTCATCTCGCGCAAGAAGGGCGAGCCCGCCTTCCTCACGGAATGGCGGCTCAAGGCGCTGCGCCACTGGCTCACGATGAAAGAGCCGCACTGGGCGCATGTGCGCTTCGCGCCCATCGACTACCAGGCAATCTCCTACTACTCCGCGCCCAGGGCGAAGAAGGACGGACCGAAGAGCCTCGCCGAGGTGGATCCGAAGCTCCTCGAGACCTACGAGAAGCTCGGGGTGCCGCTGCACGAGCGCGCCCGCCTCGCCGGCGTGGCGGTCGATGCGGTGTTCGACTCGGTCTCGGTCGCCACCACTTTCAAGGAGCGCCTCGCCGCGGCGGGCGTGGTGTTCCTGCCCTTCTCCGAAGCGGTGCGGGCGCACCCGGCGCTCGTCGAGCAGTATCTCGGCAGCGTCGTCCCCTATACCGACAACTTCTTCGCCACGCTCAACTCGGCGGTGTTCTCCGACGGCTCGTTCGTGTACGTGCCCAAGGGCGTGCGCTGCCCGATGGAGCTCTCCACATACTTTCGCATCAACGCGCTCAACACCGGACAGTTCGAGCGCACACTCATCATCGCGGATGTTGGAAGTTATGTGTCATATCTTGAAGGGTGCTCAGCACCTCAGCGCGACGAAAACCAACTGCACGCCGCGGTGGTCGAGCTGGTCGCGCTCGATGACGCCTACATCAAGTACTCGACCGTGCAGAACTGGTACCCGGGCGATGCCGCGGGGCGCGGCGGCATCTACAACTTCGTCACCAAGCGCGGCGAATGCCGCGGGCGCAACGCGCACATCTCCTGGACCCAGGTCGAGACCGGCTCGGCCATCACCTGGAAGTACCCGAGCTGCGTGCTGCGCGGCGACGGCTCGAGCGGCGAGTTCTACTCCGTCGCCACCGTCAACAACCACCAACAGGCGGATACCGGCACCAAGATGATCCACATCGGACCGCGTACCCGCAGCACCATCATCTCCAAGGGCATCTCCGCCGGCCACGGGCAGGCCACCTACCGGGGACTGGTGAAGATGCTCCCGAGCGCGCACGGCGCGCGCAACTTCACCCAGTGCGACTCGCTCCTCATGGGCGGTGAGTGCGGTGCGCACACCTTCCCGTACGTCGAGGTGAAGAACCCGACGGCCACGGTCGAGCACGAGGCCAGCACCTCGAAGATCAGCGACGACCAGCTGTTCTATTGCCTCGCGCGCGGCATCTCCGAGGAGGACGCCGTCAACCTGATCGTGAGCGGCTTCTGCAAGTCGGTATTCAAGGAGCTGCCCATGGAGTTTGCGGTCGAGGCGCAGAAGCTCCTGGCGGTGAGCCTGGAAGGCGCGGTGGGCTGAGATGACCCGATCGAAAGCTCCGATGCTCACGATCCGCGATCTCTCCGTCACCGTCGACGGCAAGCGGATCCTGAACGGCCTGTCGCTCGAGGTGGGGGCAGGCGAGGTGCACGCGATCATGGGGCCGAACGGCTCCGGCAAGAGCACGCTCGCGCACGTGCTCGCCGGGCGGCCGGGCTACGAGGTCACTGCGGGCAGCGTCACCTATGAGGGGCGCGATCTGCTCGCGCTCGCGCCCGAGGCACGCGCCCGCGCCGGCGTGTTCCTCGGCTTCCAGTACCCGGTGGAGATCCCGGGCGTGAACAACGTCTATCTCCTCAAGGCGGCGGTCAACGCCGTGCGCAAGGAGCACGGCCTGCCCGAGGTCGACGCCTTCGAATTCCTCGGCATGGTGCGCGAGAAGATGAAGCTCATGCACATGGAGGACAGCTTCCTGTCGCGCGGCGTGAACGAGGGCTTCTCGGGCGGCGAGAAGAAGCGCAACGAGATCCTGCAGATGCTGGTGCTG
>JASHQW010000323.1 GCA_030038875.1 Gammaproteobacteria bacterium
GCCGGGACCCAGGAGACACAGCGATGCCACGAAGAGCGCGTTCTGCGCTCCGGCGAGATAGACGACGTTCTCGGCCCCGGCCGCCTGCCCGGTGCGCGCCATGTGCGCGCGGGCAATCGCCTGCCGCAGCTCGAGCCGGCCGGCTGCCGCCACGTAATGCGTGTCGCCGCGGCGCAGCTGCTCGATGGCGCGCTCGAGCACCGGGGCGGGCGTGTCGATGTCGGGGTCGCCGACGCTCAGGACGATCACGTCCTCGCCACGCGCGCGTGCCTCGACCGCCTGGTAATGGGTAAGCCAGGCGTCGGCACCCGTACCGCCGATCCGGGCCGTGAGAGCGGAGTATTTCACGCAGCTAACTCTGCGTGGCCGGTGCTAACATTTCAAGCGCATGAGCGCAGCCCCCCGGACAGTCGGACGCTACGTCATCGAGACGCTGGCGGCCAACGGCATCGACACCGCGTTCGGCATCCCCGGCGTGCACAACATCGAGCTGTACCGCGGGCTCGAATCCCGGCGTGTGCGTCACGTGCTCGCCCGCCACGAGCAGAACGCCGCCTTCGCCGCCGATGGCTTTGCGCGCGTCAGCGGCCGCCCCGCCGCCGTGTTCGTCATCTCCGGTCCCGGCCTCACCAACGCGCTCACGGCCATCGCGCAGGCCGCCTCGGATTCGGTGCCGATGCTCGTCATCGCCAGCACGCCGGTGCGCGCCTCGCTCGGCCGTCACTGGGGCGTGCTGCACGAGCTCGCCGACCAGCGTGCCGTGGCGGGCGGCGCCGCGGGACTCGCGCTGCATGCGAGCTCGGCCGACGAGCTGCGCGCGCACCTCGGCGCCGCGTTCGCGTACTTAAGCGCTGGGCGGCCGCGGCCCGCCTACGTCGGCATCCCGCTCGACCTGCTCGCGGAAACGACCGTGCGCGAGCCCGAACGCTTCGTGCGCCCGGGCGCCAGCGCGCCACCGGACGCCGCGGCCATCCGGGCGGCGTGCACGCTGCTCGAGGGAGCGCAGCGCCCGCTGATCCTCGCGGGCGGCGGAGCGCGCCACGCGGGCGGGGCGCTCGCGCAGCTCGCCGAGGCGCTCGACGGCTACCTCGTCACGACCGCCGCCGGCAAGGGCGTCGTCCCCGAGAGCCACCCCGCCAATCTCGGTGCCAGCCTCCCCTACCGCGCGACGCAGGAGCTGCTCGCGGCCGCGGACGTGGTGGTGGCCGCGGGCACCGAGCTCGCCGAGACCGACGTCTACACCACGATCCGCCTCAGCCCTCCCGGCCGCGTCATTCGCATCGACATCGACGCCGCGCAGCTTGCGGATCGGTCCGCACAGGAAGTCGCGATCCACGCCGATTCGCGCACCGTGCTCGAGCAGCTCGTGCACGCGCTGCGCCCGCGCCGCGGCTGGCGGAGCGCCTCGGGTGATGCCGGCGGCAAGCGGGCCGCGATCGAAGCGCAGATCGCCGCGCACTGGCGCCCGGCGCTCGCGGCGGTGCGGGCCCTGCGCGCCGCCGTCCCGCCCGAGGGAGTCGTATTCAGCGACATGACCCAGATCGCCTACACGGGCAACTACGCGTTCGCAGCCGATCGCCCCGGCAGTTGGTTTCACCCTTGCGGTTACGGCACGCTGGGCTTTGCGCTGCCGGCGGCCATCGGGGCCAAGATCGCCGAGCCGCGGCGGCCCGTCGTCGCCCTGGCCGGCGACTTCGGCGTGCAGTTCACGCTGCAGGAGCTCATGAGCGCGGTCGAGCTCGAACTGCCGCTGCCGGTCGTCGTATGGAACAACGAGGCGCTCGCGCAGATCCGCGACGATATGATCGCCGCCGCCATCGAGCCGATCGGAGTGGCGGGCCGCAATCCGGACTTTGTGGGCGTAGCCGCCGCCTGCGGCGCCCGGGGACTCAGGGTGCGCGGCCCCGACGCCCTGATCGAGGGAGTGCGCGCCGCGCTCGCGGCCCCGGGTCCGACGCTCCTCGAAGCACGCACCGCGGACTTCTGATGAGCGACGCGCCATCCGGCGCCCGGGTTGCCGAGGCGCCCGCCCCCCTGCTCGCGACCTTGTTTGCGACACGCCGCCGCTCGCTGGTGCAGGCCTGCTTCGTCACCATCTACCTCGTGTGGGGTGTCAGCTACGCGGTGGGCCGCATCATGGCCACCGAGCTCCCGCCGCTGCTGGCGGCCGGCGTGCGCTTCTGCTTCTCCGGGACGCTTCTTACGCTCCTCGTGTACGCGAGCGGCCTCGCGTTGCCGACCCGTGCCCGCGACTGGCGTCTCGTGGTCGCCGCTGCGCTCCTCGGCATCGCGGTAAGCAACGGCCTCAACGTGCTGGCGCTGCGGCACGTCGCCTCGAGCCAGGTCGCCCTCATCAGCGCGAGCTCCGCCTTCTGGATCGCATGGACGGGCATGTATGGCCGCCACCCGACCCCGGTGAGCAAGCGCACCTGGCTCGGACTGTTCGTGGGCTTCGTCGGCGTCGCGATCCTGGTCTCGGCGCACGGCGTCGGCCTCCATGCCCGCTTCGGCTGGCAGCTGGTGGTCCTCGGCAGCGCGCTCGCCTGGGCGCTCGCGACCGCGGCCATCCGTGAATCGCAGCCGGAGTGCGACCCGCTCGCCTTCACCGCGAGCTATCTCCTCGTCGGCGGCGTGACGCTCGCGGCGCTCGGACTCGTGACCGGGGACGCGGGGCGCTGGTCATGGTCGCCGACGGGACTCGCGGCGATGGTGTTCCTCGCGATCTTCAGCTCGACGCTCGCCTTCCTCGCCTACACGTATCTCCTGCGCCATGAGCCGCCGGCGCGCATCGGCACCTACGCCTACGTGAACCCGCTGGTGGCCGTGTTTGCCGGCTGGGTACTGCTCGATGAGCGGCTGAACGCGCTGCAGTGGGCCGGCACCGCCGTCATCTTCGCGGGCGTGGTGCTGGTGCGGAACCTGCACCTGCTCCCCCGCCTGCGGCCGCGGCGGCGCTAGGCGGCACCGGGCGCCCGGGCCCCGCCCAGTGAGCCGCCCGGCGCGGATGAGCGGCTTGCGCTGTCGGCGACGATCATGGCGTCGCGGATCTGGCCGAAGAGATCGGCGAGCGTTGAGGGCGAATGCGGCATGAGAATGGTGTTGCTGCGGTTGGTGGCGGAGACTTCCTTCATCATGTCGAAGTACTGCGTCATGAGGACCAGCGCCACCGCATCCCGGGGGCTGGTGCCCTCGACCGAGGCGGAGAATTTCTCCACCGACTCACGCAGTCCCGCGACGATCGCCTTGCGCTGATTGGCGATACCCTCGCCCTGCAGGCGCTTCGACTCGGCCTCCGCCTCGGCCTTCTTCACCAGCAGGAGCTTCTCGGTCTCCGCGCGCGACACCGTCGCCTCGCGCTCGCGCGCCGCGGCGTTGATGTCGTTCATCGCCGCCTTGACCTTCGGGTCGGGCACAATGTCGGTGATCAGGGACTTGACGATGCTGTAGCCGAACTCGCGCATCGACTGGTCGAGGTTGTTCTTGACGTCGACGGCGATCTGCGCCTGCTGGTCGAAGGTCTCATCGAGAGTCATTTTCGGCACGTGACCCAGGATCACGTTGTAGACGAACGACTCGATCTGCTTGATCGGATCGGAGAGCTTGTAGAAGGCATCGTAGATGTGGTCGGGATCCACCCGGTACTGGACGGCGATCGGAATCTGCACGAACACGTTGTCCTTGGTCTTGGTCTCGACCTTCACGTCGAGCTGCTGCACCTGAAGACTGATGCGCGCGACCAGCGTTTCGATGTAGGGGAGCTTGAAGTTGAGACCGGGGGCGGCGACCCGGGCGAACTTGCCGAGGCGCTGGATCACGCCGGCGTGCGCGGTCTGGATGGTGAAAAAACTGCCGGACAGCGTCATCAGCACCACCAACGCAACTACGCAGAGCAATATGATTCCAAACATGCACGTCTCCCATAGCCGCGCCTGCGGCCCGCGCAAAGTAAGCGAATTGCCGTGTCGCCGGCAACCGCGCAGGGTGATCGCCTGCCAGTGGCTCGCGCCGCTGCCGCTCGATCAGAGGTAGCTGAGCCAGCCCCATTCGCGGTGGCGCTGCCGCATTCCGCCGAACCAGCGGCACAACGGGTAGAGCGCGATCACCACGCCGATCCAGATGAGATAGACCGCCGGCAGCCCGACATTCCATCCGGGCGGAGCGCTGAAGGGAAAGTGGCCGACGTCCGGTGAGCGAAACGTCTCCGCCACTTCGCCGTAACGCACATAGCTCACCGCGACCACCAGGAGGTGAATCAGGAAGAAGTGCAGCACATAGAAGAAAAGCGGCACCCGGCCGTAAGTGAGCGCCGGGCGCAGCAGCGCCGGGACGCGGTCATCGAAAGCCCGCAGCAGCAGCAGCGCCGGCCCGAGCGTCATCAGCAGGAACAGCAGCGAAGGCGGGTACTTCGTCGTGTTGATGAACGACATGACGGTGCGCAGCGCCGTGCTCTGCCAGGCCCACGGAAAGGGATCGCCGTAGACGTTCGCGAAGCGCAGCACGAGGAAGCCCGCGATGAGCGCCAGACCGAGCCGCGCGAGCCACCGCTGCCGCTCGCGCGCGCTGCGCTCGTAAAGCGCACCGAGCGTGTAGCCGAGTGCGGTCACACCGATCCAGGGAATAAGCACGTAGGAGATCAGCACGCTGTGGCCACCCCGGTAGAGGAAGCCGGGCTGGTGCAATATCACCCACAGCCGCCCGAGCGAGCCTGCGGGCCCGCCCATGGCGGCCTGAACGCCGTCGAGCGCATTGTGTCCGGCGACCAGCACCACGCCGAACAATGCGATCGCCCAGATGGGCAGCCAGATGAGCCCCGCCAGCACGATCATCGACCAGCCGAGAGCCCAGAGGACGGTGATCACGGTGACCTGGTAGTCGACATTGAATTGCAGCGCGAAGCGCATGACGACGAGCTCGAGGACGAGGAGCCACAACCCGCGCGTGAGGAGAAAGCGCGACAGCGCGCTCTGCGGCAGCCGCGTGCGCGTCAGATACGCGCCCGTGCCGGTCAGAAGGAAGAAGACCGGAGCGCAGATATGCGTGATCCAGCGCGTGAAGAAGAGCGCCGTCGAGGAGGTCGCGAGGTCCGTAGGGCGCGCGCCAAAGTCGCCGAAGAAGTCGCGCACGTGATCGAGCGCCATCACGATGATGATGAGGCCGCGTACGAGGTCGATCGACTCGATGCGCGCGCGGCCGCCGCCCGCGGCGGCGGCACCGCTGTCCCGGGATTGGGCCGCGGAACTCATTTGAGGCGCTTCCAGTCCCTCAAGATCTCGCGCGCCGCGTTGTGGCCCGGGATGCCGGAGACTCCGCCGCCCGGATGCGTCGAGGAGCCGCATTGGTAGAGGCCGCGGACCGGCGTGCGGTAGTCGGCCCAATGCGGCACCGGGCGCTGCCAGAACAGCTGATCGGCGCTCAGCTCGCCGTGAAAGATATGTCCCTGCGGAAGGCCCACGATCCGCTCGAGGTCGGGCGGCACCAACAGCTCGAAATCGATCACTTGCTGCGAGAAGCCGGGCGCCATTTCATCGAGCACGGCGAACGCCGCGCGCGCGAGATTCGGCTTCTCCTGCGCCCAGTCGGCGCCGCCCCGCAACGTATAGGGCGCGTGCCCGCCGAAGACGTTGATCACGTGCTTGCCCGGGGGCGCGAGCGAGTCGTCGACTATGGTCGGCACCACGGGAGTGAGAAACGGCTGCCGCGAGTACCAGCCGTACTTCGCATCGTCGTAGGCGCGCTCGAGGTAATCGATCCCCGGTGCAAGGTGCACGTAGGTCGGATAGCTGAACCCGGTGCGCTGCGGATCGAAGGCCCGGTAGTACGGCGGGCTCTCCGCGGCGATGTTCATCTTGAAGGCCGTCGAGAAAGTTCTGAACGCGTCGATCTCGGCGAGCAGCTCCGGCGGGAGATGCTCAGGCCTCACCAGCTTGCGGAACAGGGTCTTCGCATCGGCGTTTGAGACGACGAGCTGCGCCGTGAATTCGCGTCCGTCTGCGATGCGGACACCTCGCGCCCTGCCGTCCGCGACCCGCACTTCCGCGACCGGCGCGCTCGTCAGGATCTGCATGCCGAAGCGCTGCCCGGAGCGGGCAATGGCCTGCGTGATCGCCCCCATGCCGCCGCGGATGAAGCCCCAGCCGCCGGCTCCGGCATGCTCACCCATGAGGTGATGCAGGATGACGTAGGCGGTGCCCGGAGAGCGCGGGCCCGCGAACGTGCCGATGCAGGCGTAATAGCCGAGCACCGACTTGATGACATCGCTCTCGAACCACACCGACAGGTAGTCGTAGGCGCTCTGCGTCAGGAGGTCGATCAACCGGTACATGCGATCGCCGATGCTTCGCTGCCGCCAGAGGAGCGCCGCGGACTCGCGGAAATTCCGCCAGCGGCGGCGGGTGGGATCGACCGGCGTCTCGAAGAGGAGCCGGCGCACCAGCCGGGCGGCCTCCTCGAGGTGCCGGGAGAACTCCGGGTAGATCGCGGCGTCGCGTCGCGAGAAGCGCGCGAACTCCACCTGCGTCTTTGCAAGGTCGTCGCTGTAGACGATGTACTGATCGCCCCCGAGCGGACAGAAGAGGTCGTTGGCCGGCAGCACCTCGAGCCCGTAATCGCGCAGATCGAGATCGCGGATGACGCGTGGATGCAGCAGGCTCATGACGTACGAGAAGCGCGAAGCGCGGAAGCCCGGCGCGAACTCCTCGGTCACCGCCGCGCCGCCCACGAGCTCGCGCCGCTCGAGCACCAGTGTCTTGAGGCCCGCCTTCGCCAGGTACGCGCCGCAGACCAGCCCGTTGTGGCCGGACCCGATCACGATCACGTCATAGTCAGCCGCCATATGCCCTGCCTCCATCGCCACTGGCCGGCCGCCCGGTTGCTCGTGAGCGAACCGTGGCCTCGGCGAGATAGTCGACGCGGGACTCGGGACCGGCCTGCGCCCGGCGCTCGGCCACCCAGGTCTCGACGTGCGGGTCGCGTGCCCCAGCGCGCCGCGCCGCAGCCAGAGCCAGCTCGCGCGACACGCGTCGCGCATGCTCGATGGCCGCCTCGGCGTCACTGAAATCGAGGTTGCCGGCCGGATCGTGCACCCGGAAGACATCGAGGGCGGGCTGATTCACCAGCACCTCGCAGGTCTCGGACACGACGCCGGCGACGGCGCCGACCGCATTGCAGGCGGCGGCGTGCTCGGGCACGGTGAGCACGGCCCCGAGGCGCCGCGCAACCTCGGGGTAAAAGGCGCCCGCCGGCGCACCGACCGCGATCAGGGGCGTCGCCAGACGCAGCCTCGCGTCGATCAGCCGCGAGAACGTCCGCCCCCGGATCACGTCCTCGATGAGGCGCCCGAGGGGTCCCCAGCGCCCGTGGCTCGGCTCGATGCCCGGGTCGTGCGCGAGCGCGCATTCGAGCACGGCGCGCGCCGCCTCGCGCACCACGTGCTGATAGACGCGCTCGCTCAGCGCCTCGGGACTGTCGGCCGCCGGCCGGGCCCGCGTGTTGCGCTCCTCGGCCGCGAGGACGGCCGCGCCGAGGCGCGCCGCCTCGACGCTCCAGTCATGCTGCCGGCCGAGCACGTGCATGGCATCGCTCGGGGTGAGGCCCGCGACGGTCACGAGTCCGCGATCGACGAGCCGGCGTACCGCCTCGACGCCCTG
>JASHQW010000324.1 GCA_030038875.1 Gammaproteobacteria bacterium
ATCCACCCAGCGATTGTGCGTGATGAGCGGCAGGCCGATCCGGTGTTGAAAAGCCGCGAGCCCTTCGGGGAACAGCGCCGGGTGCGCCTCGTAGCGCAACAGCCCACCGTAACGATTCCACTCACCGCCGGGCAGACTCTCATTCTTGGGGCCTCCGCTGCGGCCTTCGGGGCCGATGAGGCTCTTCGAGTACCACCAGCTGTCGAGCTGCAGATACCGGATCGGAATTCCCTCGGTGCGGTAACGCTCGACCAGCGCCTCGAGCGTGCCGGCGTAGCCGAGCTGCCGGTCGTAGTCGTAGTAATAGGAGGCGCCGTTGTCAGTCCAGTAGCCGAGATAGCGCAGCCCCGTGTCCGCGTCGTTGGCGGGCCGCCGGGCGTTTTCGAGCGCGGTGAGCGCGGCTCCCCAGCTGTCCCAGGTTGCATTCACACCGGTCCCGAAGACCAGGAGCGTCGCGTAAGTGAAGCCTGCAGGCAGCGCGCCCACGCCCGGATTCAGGCCGCTCGCGATCACCGTCTCCCCGTCGCCGTACAGGCTCGCGGTCATGTAGTGAGAGGCGGGCGAGAGCACGGCCGCGTGCCCCGCATCGTCATACAGCAGCCAGGGCGTCGCGGTCTCCTCGAGTGCGAAGCTCGCCGGCGCGAACTCATGGTTTGCGTAGCTGAAATGGCGCAGAGCCTTCGGGAAGGCAGTGAAACGTGGAAAGCGCAGCACCCGGGCATCCGCCACCGGCTCATCCGCCGTGATGCGGAACAGCAGCGCCGGCCGGTCGCGGTACGCGCGGATGCTGCCGCTGAGCGCAGCTCCATCGCGCCAGCGGAAGCTGAGCTCCTGGTAGGCGCCGAGGCGGTCCTCCCCCTCGCGCCGCGCGATGCTCGAGGCCTCCGCTGCGAGCGTGCCGGCGAAGGTCCACTTGAGCTCGCCGCTGCGCGCTGTGTAGCGGCCGGCGGTCGCATCGACGTCCGCGAAGATGCCGCCGGCGCCCTCGATCGTGACCGGTAGGGCGAGAGCGCAGGGTGCGGCGAGCACCATGAGCGCCACTACGACGCGTGGCAGCGCCGCTGCAGTCACCGGCATGAGGCGATCACGCATGGGGTGTCCAACGTGTGCGCGCGCGGCGCGCGCGAACCGCCTCAGTTCGAGGCTTGCGCGTAGGTCTCCATCATGAGCCCGGTGCCGCCGCGCGAAACGTGCGCGACCACGGCCGTGCGCCGATGGAGCTTGATGATGGTGCCGAGATTGATGGCGAAGGAGAGCACGACCTGCTGTCCCTTGCGTAAGCCGAGATTGCTGGTCTCGATGAACACGCCGGTGGCGCTCAGGTTCACCGCCTTGCAGAGCTTGCGGCGGCCGCCGGGCACGGTGATGTAGACGATCGTCCGGGCCCGATGTCGGGTGTGCAGGCGACGTTCCACAGTGTCCTTCATCGTTTCTTTATTCTCTTCACCAAGCAAGCGGGCCCGTCAATTCCATCCGCGGGCTCCCTCGGCATTATGCTCCGGCACCTGCGGCCCGCTGCGGGCAAGTAAACTTAATTTTGTAACGGTATTGCAAGGCCGCCGACGCAAAAAACCCGCCCATCGCGGCGCGGCACCCCCGGTGATTCGCAAGAACCACGCCCGGAGATCCGCTGCCGGCTCAGCCGGCGCGCAAAAAAGCCCCGATTTCCGCGCCGAAAGTTCCGAGGTCCACCAGGAAGGCATCGTGCCCCTCTATGCAGGAGAGGGGCGCGAAGCGGGTGGCGACGCCGGCGGCCTCGAGCGCCTCGGCGATCGCCTGCTGCTCGGTCACGGAGAAGAGGAGGTCGGTCTGCACCCCGATCACCAGCGCCGACTCGAGCGCCGCGCGGCGCAAGAGCGCCACCGGATCCCCGTGGACCGCCAGATCGAAGCGGTCCATGGCGCGGGAGATGTAGAGGTAGCAGTTCGCATCGAAGACGTTCACCCAGCGCTGCGCGAGCGACTCGAGGTAGCCCTGCACGGCGAATTCCGAGGCGAAGGGGTCCTTCGACCCCACGTCCTGCCGGATGGGGGAACGGCCAAAGCGCTGCTGCCATTCGGCTGCGGAGCGGTAGGTCACGGTGCCGAGCTTGCGTGCGATGCGCTGACCCGTGATCGGCGGGCGATCCGCCGGGTAATTGCCACCCTTCCAGTCGGGGTCCTTGGTGACGACCTCGCGCTGAATGGAGCGCAGCGCAATCGCGAAGGGCGCAGCGGCCATCGTTCCGGAGATGCACACCAGCCGCCGCGCCGCGTTCGGAAACATCGCTGCGTAGGCGAGGACTACCATGCCCCCGAGCGAGGGGCCCATGAGGGTATCGAGCCGCTCGATGCCGAGGCTCCGCACGGTCTCGTAGCCCCCCCGGGCGATGTCTTCCACCGAAAGGTCCGGGAAGGCGAGCCGGTAAGCCTTGCCCGTGGCCGGATCCGGCGAAGCGGGCCCCGAGGAGCCAAAGCAGCTGCCGAGCGAATTGACGCAGATGACGAAGTAGCGCTCGGTGTCGATCGCGAGCTTCGGTCCCACCATCCCCTGCCACCAGCCGTCCGACGGATCCCGCTCGGAGGAGGCGGCATGCGCCGGGGGGGAGAGCCCGGTGAACATCAGCAGCGCGTTGTCCCGCGCCGCGTTGAGCTTTCCCCAGGTCTCGTAGGCGATCCGCCCGCCGTGCAGCACGCCGCCACGCCACATCGGGAAGGGATCAGACAGGGCCGTGAATCGCCGCGCGTCCATGGAGCTCAAGGATAGAGCACCCGGTGCTTCGGTTTCGCTTCAGGGCTCCGGGTCGCCCCCCTCGGCGATGCCCTCGAAGAGGATGGTGGAGAGATAGCGCTCGCCGGTATCCGGCAGCATGGCGAGGATCACGGCGCCTTGCGGGGCTTCGGCGGCCACCTTGAGGGCGGCGGCGAACGTCGCGCCCGAGGAAATTCCGCAGAGAATACCCTCGCTGCACGCGAGCGAGCGTGCCGCCTGCACCGCTTCGGCGTCTTTGACCGTCAGGACGCGGTGCGGCACGTCGCGCTTCAGCACCTCCGGAACGAAATCCGGAGTCCAGCCCTGGATCTTGTGCGGCGACCAGGGCTTGCCCGAGAGCAGCGCCGCCCCCTCGGGCTCGCAGGCGACGATCTGCACGTCAGGGCGCGCGAGGCGGATCATCTCCCCGGCTCCCGTGAGCGTCCCGCCCGTGCCCCAGCCGGTGACAAAGTAGTCGAGCCGCTTGCCGGCGAAGTCCTGGAGGATCTCGGGGCCCGTGGTGCTGCGGTGGTAGGCCGGGTTGGCCTCGTTCTCGAACTGCCGTGCGACGAACCAACCGTGCTTCCTCGCGAGCTCCTCCGCCTTTCGGACCATGCCCGAGCCGCGCTCGGCGGCCGGAGTCAGGATGACCTTCGCACCCATGATTCTCATGAGGCGCCGCCGCTCGACCGAGAACGTCTCGCTCATGACGGCGACGAAGGGATAGCCTTTCGCTGCGCACACCATGGCGAGGGCGATCCCCGTGTTGCCGGAGGTGGCTTCCACCACCGTCTGTCCCGGCTTCAAGGTGCCCCTGCGCTCGGCGTCCTCGATGATGGCGATCGCGAGGCGGTCCTTGACCGAGCCGAGCGGGTTGAAGAACTCGCACTTCACGTACATCGTGACTTGCTTCGGCCCCAGGTGCTGGATGCGGACGATGGGCGTCTTGCCGATCGTGCCGAGGATGCTTTCGTGGATCATGGCGCTCTTCTACTCTCCCCGCGGTTTTGCCGGCAAGAATACCGGGCTATCTCCTTAATACAGGGTGTTATGTGCCTATGAAACGCGGCCCGGGGGATCCGGGGCGCCACGCGGGCCCCGGCGGCCGGAGCGTGGAGCGCGTGAGGCTGCAGAAGCTCCTCGCCGAAGCGGGCTTGGGGTCCCGGCGCGCGGTCGAGGACTGGATACGCGCCGGGCGGGTGACCGTGGGCGGCCGCAAGGCCCAACTCGGCGACCGCGCCAGCGCGGGCGATGAGGTCCGCCTCGACGGCAAGCGCCTCAAGCTCGGAAGGGACGAGGCGACCCCCCACGAGCTACTCCTTTATTACAAGCCCACGGGCGAGGTGACGAGCCGCAGCGACCCTGAGGGCCGGCCCACGGTATTTGAGCGGCTGCCACCCCCGCGCCGGGGCCGCTGGATCAACGTCGGCAGGCTCGACGTCAACACGATGGGCCTGCTTCTCCTCACGACCGACGGCAAGCTCGCCCATCGCCTGATGCACCCCTCGAGCGAGGTGGAGCGCGAGTACCTGGTCCGGGTTCGCGGCCGGCCGTCGCGGGAGGTGCTGGGGCAGCTGCTTCTCGGGGTGAAGCTCGAGGATGGCGCGGCGTCCTTTGACCGCATCGCGGCCGATACCTGGGAGGAGGCTGGCGGCGGGGGCGGGGGCTCCGGGAGCCATAGCACCTTCCGGGTGGTGCTCACCGAGGGCCGCAACCGTGAGGTGCGGCGGCTGTGGCAGGCCGTCGGGTTCGAGGTGAGCCGCTTGAAGCGCATCCGCTATGGCCCCGTCGAGCTTCCGCGCGACCTGAAACCCGGCGGCGCCCGCCTCGGCGGGCCGGCTTTGCTGGAAAAGCTCGCCCGAGCGGTCCCTCCCCCCACCCCAGCGCCAAAGGCCAAGGCTTAGCCTCCAGGGGCGGCCGGGGACACAAGCAAATCCCGGGCCAGGGTGCATTGACACCCCGACCCTCCGAAATCAAAATACGCGGCTCGTTTTGCGGAGGGGTACCCAAGCGGCCAACGGGAGCAGACTGTAAATCTGCCGGCTTACGCCTTCGAAGGTTCGAATCCTTCCCCCTCCACCACCCGGTGGTGGGCGGGGAGGATTGCGTGCGTTCGAAGGCGCGCGGCGGGCAGAGGGACGTCATCGGCGGGTGTAGTTCAATGGTAGAACCTCAGCCTTCCAAGCTGATGACGTGGGTTCGATTCCCATCACCCGCTCCAGGTCAGTCCGCGGTCGACATCTGAGCCGAGCCCATGTAGCTCAGTTGGTAGAGCACGTCCTTGGTAAGGACGAGGTCACCGGTTCAATCCCGGTCGTGGGCTCCAGTCGACTGGGTTTGTGAGTCGTCAGAGTTTCGGAGTTAGGAACTTCCATGTCCAAAGAGAAATTTGAGCGTACGAAGCCGCACGTAAACGTGGGGACGATTGGTCACGTGGACCATGGGAAGACGACGTTGACGGCGGCGCTGACGAAGGTGATGGCGGAGACCTACGGCGGGCAGTTTGTGGCGTACGACCAGATCGACAAGGCGCCGGAGGAGAAGGCGCGCGGGATCACGATCTCGACGGCACACGTGGAGTACCAGAGCGCCAAGCGCCACTACGCGCACGTGGACTGTCCCGGGCACGCCGACTACGTGAAGAACATGATCACGGGAGCGGCGCAGATGGACGGGGCGATTCTGGTGGTGTCGGCGGCGGATGGGCCGATGCCGCAGACGCGCGAGCACATACTGCTCGCCCGCCAGGTTGGGGTGCCGTACATCGTGGTGTACATGAACAAGGCCGACATGGTGGATGACAAGGAGTTGCTGGAGCTGGTCGAGATGGAGGTGCGGGAGCTGCTCTCGGTATACAAGTTCCCGGGGGACAAGACGCCGATCGTGATCGGCTCGGCCTTGAAGGCGCTCGAGGGAGACAAGGGCGAGCTCGGAGTGCCCTCGGTGGTGAAGCTGGTCGAGGAGATGGACAACTACATCCCGATCCCGAAGCGCGAGATCGACAAGCCCTT
>JASHQW010000325.1 GCA_030038875.1 Gammaproteobacteria bacterium
CCTCGGCTTCAAGAGCTTTTGCGACCGCACTGAGGTAACTGTGCCGGGGACCGGGATTGCCGTGGTGGTAGGGCCGAACGGGTGCGGCAAGTCGAACATCCTCGACGGCGTGAGCTGGGTTCTGGGCGAGCAAAGCGCCAAATCCCTCCGCGGCACGCACATGCAGGACGTGATCTTCTCCGGGACGCGCGAGCGCAAACCGCAGGGCATGGCCGAGGTCACGCTGACCATGATCGATCCCGAGGCCTACGAGGGTCCGGTTCCGGTCGAGCCGGAGGTGGTGGTCGATCATGAGAGTCCAGCCGACTGGGATGAGGACGAAGTGCGCCGCCAGCGCGCGACCGAGGCTGAGGAGATTATCGCCAACGAGCAGCCGGGACAGGTGATTGAGGAAGAACTCGACCAAAGGCCTGCTGGACCACAGGCGGTGGAAGAGGAACGCGACGAAAAGTCCGCCGCGACGCAGGCGCCGCAAGGAGTGGTGCTCAAGATTCGCCGGCGCAAGTTCCAGAGCGCACCGCAAAAGGGCGAGGTCATCATCACGCGGCGGCTCTTCCGCACCGGCGAAAGCGAGTATCTGCTGAACGGCAAGCTCTGCCGCTTGCGCGACATTCAGGACATCTTCATGGGCACAGGCCTGGGGCCGGAGAGCTACGCCATTATCGAGCAGGAGCGGATCGGGCAACTGCTCAGCTCAAAGCCCTACGAGCGGCGGGCCATCATCGAAGAGGCGGCGGGCGTCACGCGCTTCAAGAACAGGAAGCGGCTGGCGGAGTTGCGCCTAGAGAGCGCAAAGCAAAACCTCGCCCGCGTGGACGACATCTTCGAAGAGGTCACGCGGCAGATGAATAGCCTGAAGCGGCAGGCAGCCAAGGCCGAGCGATTCGCCGCGGTCCGCGAGGAGCTGCGCCGGCGGCTGCGCGTGGTGCTGGCCAGCCGCATGGCCACAATGGACTTAGGATGGGCGCGGCTGGAGCAGGAGATAACGGCGCTGACGGAGCGGATCAATAACTCGGCAACAGAGATCGCCGCGCAGGAGGCGAGCCAGCACGCGTTCACCGAGCGCGGATACGAATTGGACCGCGAGGGCGAGTCGGCGCGAACCAAGGCGAGCGAGGCGGCCGTCGCGTTGGAGCGGGCCACGGCGCGGGAGCGCAGCAATACCGAGCGCGTGAGCGAGTTGGAAGCACGGATCGCGGTGTCGGGCGCGGAGCTGGAACAGATGCGCACGCAAATGGCCGGAATCGAAGAGGAGCGCGCGCAGCAGCGCAGCTTTCTCGAGACAGCTGCCGGCGAGGCGCGCGAGTTCCACGAGAAGGTGGAAGCGCGGCAGCAGGAGGCCCACGCCGCGGCGGAAGAGGTCTTTACTGCCGAGCGGGAGTTGGAAGCCAGCCGCCGCCACGCCATACACCTGCTCACTCTGGCGGGCAACACGCGCAACTATATGGCGCAGGGAGAAGAAAGCCTAGCCGCGCTGGAGCGCGAAGCAGAGCGGCTTGAAGCGGAGATGAGCCAGGCGCGCACTGAGCAGGAGCACCTGGGCGCGCAAAGCGGGGAATCGCGGCTGCGCTTTGAGGCGGCGGACGCGGCGGTGAAACGGCTTGAGGAGGAGATTGGGGCGCTGCGCGAGGACCTGCAGAGCAAGCGGGCCGACGAGCATGAGCGCCGCGCGCGCGCTAACCAACTGCGCGGTGAAGAGGCAGCCGCGGTTGGGCGGCGCGACTCGCTCAACGCGCTCATTCGCAATCATGGCTACGCCACAGACACGGTGCGGCGGCTGCTCAAACCGGGAACGCTTGGGCCGACGGTGGCGCCGGTGGGCACTTTGGCGGACTTCCTGGAAGTGAGCGGCGAGCATGAAGGCGTGGTGGACGAGTTCCTGCGGGAAGAGCTGAACTACGTGGTGGTGGAAAGCTGGGGCGCGGCGGAAGAGGGCGTGCGCGTGCTGAAGACCAGCGATGGCCGCGCGACCTTTCTGGTTCACTCCGATGCGCAGGGCGAGCTCTTCGAGGCGGGCGAAAGTCCGGTCGACGAGCCGGGGCTGACGCCGCTGCGCAAGGCCATCAAGGTGCTCAACGGCTTTGGGCGCTCGCTCGAAGCCGTTCTACCCAAGCTGCGGCACGGCTACCTAGCCGAGAACGCCGTCGACGCGCAGCGGCTGGCATTGCGCTACACGCATGCCTATTTCCTCACGCCGGAGGGCGAGTGCTTTCATCGCTCCACAGTGACGGGCGGCAAGCCGGCGAGCGAAGGCCCGCTGGCGCTGAAGCGCGAACTGCGCCAGACCGCAGCCCGTTTGTCTAAGCTGGAAACGGAGCTGGCAAAGGCGGAAAAGGAAGCCGAGGCGCTCACGCACGCGATCGAGGAGTTGACTGCGCAACTGGAGACGCGCGGCGAGGAGCGACGTCATGCGGAGAGCGAGGCGGCCAATCTGGGCGCGGCGCTCAAGCAGATGGAAGCCGAGGCGCAGCGCATCGAGCGGCGCATGCAGGAGTGGCAGGCGCAGGCCGCGCGCAACAAGGACGCGCGCGAGGCCAAGCGGCAGTCGATCGCAGAGAAGCGCGAGGAGGCGGCGCGGCTCGAGGCCGG
>JASHQW010000326.1 GCA_030038875.1 Gammaproteobacteria bacterium
GGCGACCGGCGCTGCGTCAACCGCCTCGCCGGTGGGCCGCTCAGACGGCGCCGCCTCGAGCTTCTCCATCCCAAGCTCGGCGGGTACTACATTGCCGCGGTGAAATGCGATCGGCTTCATCCGCTAGACCTCGATTCCCATGCGCCGCAGCGCGACTGCCCACAACACATCCAGCGGACGGTAAAATACGTGGATTAACGCCAGCGTCACGATGAGGCCGGCCACGCTGCCGAAGAGCGCGTGCAATCGCAGGCGGCGCGACCGCGCCCAGTCATCGTTGGTCAATATTCGAGGAATGCTCGCCAGCGGCGCCGCCGCGAGCAGGCTCTGCAGGTCGAGGCGGCCGCGCACGCTCGCATCGGTGCTCTCGAGCAGCGCCACGGTGCCGAAGCCCGCCGCCAGCGCGAACATCAGCCCGAAGATCAGAATCAGGGGCCTGTTGGGGCTGGTGGGCTCCTCCGGCGCGATCGGGGGTTCGATGAGCGTGAAGCGCTCTCCCTTGCGCTCGGTCTCGAGATCCTCGGCCGTCTGCGCATCCATCTGCTTGAGCCGAACCTGGCGGTATTCGGCTTGTGCCGAGTCGAGGTCGCGGAGCATCGCCGCATATTCGCGCTCGACCATCGGAGTGTCGGCCAGGTGCTTGTCCACGAGGCCGAGCGTCGACTCCATCTCCTCGCGCTTCTTCTGCAGGGAGCGAATCTGTCCGAGCGCCGCCTCGAGCTGTGCCCGGATCTGGATGTAGGGCGGGTTGTCCGCCGTCGGGTTGACCGGCGTGTCGGCCGGCTCGGGCTCGGGCGCGGCAATGCGGGACCCGGGGGGCTCGCTCTGCGCGCGGCTGCGGAGCGCAGCGACCACGTGCTCAAGCCGCACAACGTCGGGATGGTCGGGCGCATAGCGCTTCTCGGCGCTCGCAAGCTGCGTCTCGGCGTCCTCGAGCTGCCGCCGATCGTCGTTGGCCTCGCCCGCGGCGAGGCGGGCATCGACCGTCGCGCCGGCTTCCAGCCCTTCCATCTCGCGCTTGAGGCGCTGCACATCGGGGTGATCCGGTGTGTACATCGCGAGTGCGCGCGCGTACTCCGTGCGCACGTATTTCAGGCGATCCTCCGGCGATTGCACGCGCTCGCCGGTCGAGGTGTAGACCTGGGCGGTGGGGTTGATCTGCGCCAGCTGGGCATTGAGGTACGTGACCTGCTGGTCGAGGGAGCGCAGCTGCGCATCCGTGTCGCGAATTTCCTCGTTGACGCGCAGGGACTTCTGCTCGTTGAGCTGGGTGAGCTCGGGCAACTCGTTGGCGTGCTTCTCCTTGAAGCTGGCAATCCTGGCCTGCAGCGCCTTGATGTCCGTGTCGAGCCGCCCGCTCTCGCCGGTCAGGAACTCCGCCGCATCACGCGAGCTCTGCTGCCGGGTCTCGATGTTCTGCTGCAGATAAAGCGATACCAGCTCGTTTGCCACCTTGGAGGCGAGCTCCGCGGATGGACTGGAGTAGCCTACTGAGAAGGCGATGGTCGCCTTGGTCGGATGTCCGTCCCGGGGATCGATTACATCCGCACTGATCATCTCCAGCGCGGTGTCCTTGCGCATCCGCTTGATCACCTCTTCACGCGGACTGCGCTTGCGCAGCGGCACGTACAGGCCGTAGCGCTGGATGATGCCCATGAGGTTCTCGCTCGTCATGACGCGCTGGCTGATCACCTGCACGCGCTGTGAGGCATAGCTCGAGACTGTCGAGCGCACCAGCTCGCTCGGCAGCTCCTGCTGCTCGATGAGTATGGTGCCGGTCGCGGTGTAGCTCGGTGGCCAGAAGAGCGCAGCGAGAATGGCGAGCAGCAGCACTCCCCCGGCGACCACCAGCAGCGGCCGTTGCCGCCGCCGCAGCGCCTGCGACGGGCTCGAGGACGGGCTGCTCTCGTCCGTTACGCTCATAGACGTCCGCTCTGCCAGACGACGCCGAGGCGCGCCTGGTTGCCGTTGGCCCACTGCGGCGCATTGTTATTGCGGGCGCGCGACTGTGAGCAGGCGAGCGACAGCGCCCAGTGCGGCGAGAAGTTATATTTCCATTCGCCGTTCACGGCGCCCCAGGACGCCCCGGCGTAGACGAGATAGTTGAGCGAGATGAAGGGGTTGAGATAGAGCACCAGGCTCACCGGGTCGCTGCGAATGGCGTTGAAAGAGAGATTGAGCGTGCTGCGCTCCGAGGTACTGACGGCGATAGCGAGCGATGCCTGGTCCTCGCGGGCGAGCAGCCCGAGTCCGATCGGCAAAACGGAGCGCCGGACCGCAACGTCCCACTGCACCCGCTCGGTCTGCCGCGAGGCGCCGAGCTCGAACACTCCGCTCGTGGTGTCGTACGCGCCATTGACGTCCACTCGTGTGGCGCCCGCGGAGACGCGCCAGGTGTACTGCTCGGTCAGCTTGCGTTTGAGCTGCGCCGTCGCCGAGTAGTCCTTCTCCGGCACCTCGCTCTGCGGACTGATCTCGTCCGCCTCGAAGAACAACGAGCCGAGCAGGCGGTCGGTGAAACTCCAGGCCGGCCCGAGCTCCAGCGACTCGTACTGGTAGTTGGTCAGCCCGAACTGCGCTGCATCGGTGTAGTGAGTATTCTGCCAGCTTCCCTGCACCTGCCAGGACAGCCGCTCGGTGACGAGGTACTGATAGCCGAGTGAGACGTTCCCCGCGTAATGTCTGCGATTGATCTCCGTGATGCCGGTGAGACCGAGCTCGCTCGTGACCGTGCTGTCGGTCAACGCCTGACCGGTGAGCGACCATTGACCGCGCTCGAGGTTCTGCTGAAAGGCGAGATTGAGCGCCGCCGTCTGGTAATCGAGTCCCGTCTCCTGCTCGAAGCGGATGATCGAGAACCGGGGTGTCAGCGTGAACTGATCCCGCTCGGTTTGTGCGGCGAGGTTGCCATCGACAGTGAGCTGCGCCGACTGATCGGCGATGCTGGAGCCGGGCACCAGCGCCGGATTCGTGTCGTAGGCCGCGTTGAGGTTTGCGTCCAGAGTCTCGCTCCAGTCCGCCGCCTGTGAGGTCCTGCCCGCAGCGATTCCGATGGCCGCTAACATGATGGTTCGGATGCTTCCCTTCCGGCGCCTCACGGCACCACAACCGTGTCACCGCTGCGCAGGAGGATGTTCTGTGAGAGCGAACGGCCGCGACGCACGTCGTCGTAGCGGAAGTGAAATACGGTCTGATGATCGCCCTCGCGCCGCAGCACCCGGATGCCGTTCACGTCCGCGAAGGGAGTGGCGCCGCCCGCGACACTCAGGGCCTGCATCACGTCCATCGGCCGAATGAGCGGAAAGTCCCCGGGACGATTTACCTTTCCGACCACGAAGATCCGGCTGCCGGTTGCGGCCTTGACGGCGACGCTGACGACCGGATCGGGCATGTATTTCTGCAGCCGGCTCTGCAGCATCTTCTGGATTGCATCGACGGTGTGTCCGCCGGCGTCGATGTCGCCCGTGAGCGGAAAGGAAAGTCCTCCGTCCGGGCGCACCAGGAACTCGCCCTGCAGGTCCTGTTCCTTCCAGACGCTGATCTGCAGCGAGTCACCGGGCTGCACCAGATAAGAGGCGTCGACGGCCTGGGGCGCTTCGCTGGCACGATCGGCGTCGGCTGCTGCGGCCAACTGCAGGCCGAGCGCCAGCAGGCCCAGTGACATGACTCTTGTTGCGAGCATTGCCGGTCGTTTCCTCGATCCTCGCCGGGAATACCGCCCCTTGGCCGGAGCGGGTCCGCACCATCCGGTAACCGAGCTCTGGGTGTCAGTGGAAGGGCGGCTCGGCGGAGCGCCGTGGCGAGCCGCCCGGGCCCACGGGTCGCGAACTGGCAGGAAGGGTATGCAAGTCAGATGACACTCTCGTGGATCCTGCGACCGTGCTTCCTGCTGTCGGCTTTTGGTTATACGAAGAGAATGCTACGTGTCATACATGACGATTTCATTGCCGCCGCGGCGCACTCAGCCGGCAGGGTCGTCGAGCCGCGCAAGCGCGAGGCGCGCCTCCTCGGTGCCGGCGAAGGAAGCCCCGCCCGCGAGCGCGGCGCTGAGGCTGGCTCTCGCCTTCTCGCGTTGCCCGGTCTGCGACTGGGCCATCCCGAGGTGATAGAGGATCACGCGCGAGGTCGGCGCCTGCGTCGCTGCGCGCTGCAGCACGGACAGCGCCTCCTCGAGCTCACCGCGCTTGAAGAGCACCCAGCCGCAGGTGTCGAGGAACGACGGCACCTGCGAGTGCGCCAACGCCGCGGTCAGATCGCGCGCCCGATCGAGGCTCGCGGCGTCGGTCCGGTAGGTGACCAGCAGCATGGCGAGATTGTTGGCAATGAGTTGCGGCCGAGGCTTGCGTTCGTAAAGCGTCTCGTAGGTACGGATCGCGTCCTCGATGCGGCCTTCGCCTGCGTAGGATTCGGCGAGATCGACGGCCAGCGCGGGCTCCTGCGTCGCCTTCACCCCCGCCTCGTACGCCGCATCCGCGCCTGCGACATCCCGCTCCGCCAGCTTTGAGCGCGCCAGGTTCCGGTACGGCAGCCACCAGCCGGGAGCGATTCGTATCGCCTCGGTGAGCGCTGCGATCGCCTGCGGGTACTGCTGCTCCGCGAGGTAAAGCTCCGCGAGGAGATTCTTTACGGCTGCATCGCCCGGCATTCGTGCGGCCGTGCTGCGCACCAGCGCGATCGCCTGCGCGCGTTCGCCGCGCGCGAACCGCAGCCGGGCCAACGCGGCGAGCGCATCGGTGGCGTCGGGCTGTAACTGCAGCGCGCGCTCGAACTCGCGCCGCGCATCCTCGGGGCAGTGCTGCTGCTGTGCGATCAGTCCCGCAAGATAAGGTCCGGCGGCCAGCTCCGGCCTCAGGCTCTTGAGGCTCTCCGCGGCCGCGCGCGCCGCCGGCAGGTCGGGCTTGGTCATGTACGCTTCGATCAGCGCCTCGCGCTCCTCGGCGGCGGCGTCCGGGGCTGCTTTGACTCCTTCCTCCAGCAGCCGGACCGCCTCGTCCGGCCTCTGTGCCTGAAGGAGCAGCCTGCCGAGATCGACGCGCACTCCCACATCCCCGGGAGCTATGGTCAGGGCAGTTCGCAGGTTCTCCTCGGCGAGCGTGGCGTCGCCGTTTGCCAGATGCGCCCGCGCCAGCGTGCGCAAAACCGGGACCGCGCGTGGCTGGTCGCGCAGCACGGTGCGCAGATCGCTGATGGCGGCCGACGCATCTCCATCGTGCAGCGAGATTGTGCCGCGCAGTATCAGTGCATCGTTGTCGCGCGGATTGTCCGTCATGACCCGCTCGAGCAGGGGCTTCGCCTCGGCGAGCCTGCCGTCGGCGACGTACACGGCCGCGATGCGGTCGCGCGTGGCGTCGGCGGTCGCGGCGCCCGGGTTGCCGGCGAGGACCGCGCGATAAATGGCGAGCGCTTGTGTCGTGGCGCCGGCGCGTTGCTCGATGTCGCCGAGTCGCAGCTGCAGATCGTAGTCGCGGGGCGCCTTCGCGATCAGGTCCTGGATCGCCACTTCCGCCCGCTCGGGCAGCCGGTTGCCCGCCAGAAATTCCACGTAGGCGAGCCTTGCATCCTGGCTCGCGGGGAGCGCCGCGACCGCCGCGACGAGGGCGCGCTCGGCGTCGTCCGCTCGCCGGGCGCGGCGGTAAAACGCAGCCAGCTCCAGCCTCGGCTCGAGCTCCTTAGGTTCCAGCCGCACGATCTGCGCGAGCTGCTCCTCCGCGCGCCTTTCTTCACCCTCCGAGATGAAGAGCCGCGCCAACGTCCGACGCAGATCGATCGAAGCAGGCGCCTTCTCCACCGCGGCCTGAACCAGATCGATCGCACGGCGCGACTGCCCCGCCTGACCGTAAAAGGCGGCCAGAGCCGCTACAGCCCGGGCGTCACCCGGCGCCAGGGCCACCGCCTGTTCCGCATCGGCAATCGCCCCGGCGTCCTTCAGCTGCGCGCGCGCCAGCGCGCGCGTCGTCAGGAGCTCGGCATCCTTTGGATGCGCGGCCAGAACGGGTTCGATCAGGTTCAGCGCCTTGTCGGGCTGCCTCGCAATGAGGTAAATGCGCGCCAGGCGCGATCGCGCCTGTTCGTGGCCCGGATTGGCGTCGATTGTGCCCTGGTACATCGCGGCGGCCCCGCGGAGGTCCCCGAGCTGTTCCAGGACGACGCCGTTGAGGTAGCGGGCCTCGGCGCTGCTCGGGGCGATCTGCAGCGCATTGGCGAACTCGATGCGGGCTTTCTCGAGCTCGCCGGCCGAGAGGTACTTCTCGCCCCGCGCAACGTGGCTCGCACGGCGAGCGTCGCTCCCGCACCCGGACGCCGCGACGAGGACGCCGACCAGTGCAACGACGCCGACAAGGACGCTGACCCGGCCGCGAATGCGCATGCTTCGCTCGCGTGCTCCAGCCGAGACCACCATGGCCCGCATGCGAAGGAAGGGAACGCTACGCCGCCGCCGCCTTTGCGGCCGCGACGCGCCGCAGCACGAGCGCCGCCAGGAGGCCGGTGAGGAGCAGCACTGCGGTCGCAGGCAGGGGCACCGGCGACGTCGGCTTGAACTGGATGCACAGCGAATACACCCCGAGGTCGAGCGTCCCGCCCGCGGTCGCCATGATGTCGGCAAAGTACCGGCCACCGGCTACCTGGAAGGAGAGGCTCCCCTGGGACTGGGAGACCGTATCCGACCAGGAGGCGAGAACCTGCGAGCCGTTTGTCGCCATGAAGCTCAGGCTGCTCAGCATCTGCGGCCAGTCGACATTCGTGATCTCGACCGACAGGGTCCCGGGGCCTGGGGCCTGGAACGAGAAGACCGCGGACTGGCTGCCGCTGACCAGAGTCGTATCGGCCAGCAGAACCGATTCGGCTCGCGCCGCGGAGGACAGCAGCATGCCGAGCAGCACGCAGCAAACTCCCGCCGTTCTATTGATCGATCTCATGGCCCGTTGCTCCTTCAGGCGATTTCCTGATCAACGGCCAGGGCGAGCCGCACTGGATCGTGCGAGGCCTCGCCGTCGCGCGGCCTGTCCCCGCCCTCCACCTGCCGATAGACGTACTTGGCGTACAGGTACTGCCGCAGCGACTCGAGCAGATCGGCGGCGCTCTGGCGCGGGCGCTCGATGCGCTCGAGCTCGCTCAGCTTGAGCGCGGCGTAAGGCTCCTGCATCCCCGTCAGGGCCAGCAGCTTCACGTCCTCGCGATCCACGCGCCGTTCGGCCTCGACCTCGCTGTTGATGATGGCCTCGAGCTTGGCGGCGTCGATGTCGAAGAAGCGCAACAGCTCCCCGCCGTACTCCACGAACACCGGCAGCAGATTGCGGCCGTGGACCTGCGGGTCGTAGAGCGGCCCGAGCTTGGTCAGCATGCTCTTGACCGCGAAGCGGATGACATCCGAGTCGCGCACGCCCAGCCGCTTGGCGAGCTGCTTCACCTTGCGGATGTCGGTGACGTTCATGCGAATCGAGACCGCCTGCTTACGTGTGTCAATCACACTCGCTCACCCTTGGTGTGTGAATCGTCTCGGGAACACTTGCGACAGTAGGCGTCCTGTGTTGCAGAGATTTTGCGCTTCGATGACGTTTGCGCCGCTTTCGTAAACCCGCTGGGCGGCAGAAAGCCGCGCGTGGCGCAATGCGAGCTCGAGCTGCAGGGCTAAGGCGGCGCGAGGCCGCAGGCGAGGCCGTCAACGAGCGAGAGATCGGCCCTTGCGCCCGAGCGGCGCATGCCGATCAGAGTCTTGCGGAAGGGCTCAGTGCACGTCCGGTGGCGAAGGCGCAGCGGGCGGTGTGGCTTCGGTCTTGGGGGGCGGGCTGCTCGACTTCGACGGCGCGATGAGCTGCTCCTGCGCCTTGGTGCGCGACTCGTCGACGTAGTTCTCGAGCTCATTGCGCTTGATGCGCGTGAAGGGCTCGGCGCGGGCGAGCCGCGACCAGACGCCCTGCTTCTCGAGATAGGTGAGCACCTGGTCGTCGAGCGTGTAGAGCGCCGCATTGTGGTCCTTGCACACTGCGAGCTCGCGATCCCGCGCGGCGAGAGTCTGCCGGGCGGTGGCGCTCTCGGTCTCCGTCTCGCGCAGCTTCTGGATGGTCTCGCGGAACTTGGCGATCAGCTCCTGCATCTTCGCCTTGGTCTGGGCGAGCTCCTGCGCGCTGCTGTCGCGCTCGGCATTGCTGTGGGCGAGCGCTGCCGCGGATTCCTTCGCGCGCCGATCGAGCGCCTGCTGCCCCGTCTTGAGGGAATCGCGGTACTTCTTCATGTCCGCGAGCTCGGTCTTGAGGTGCTCGTTCTCCGCCTGCAGCGCGGTGCGCTCGGAGGCCAGCTGCTGCATCTGCTGCAGCACCTGGGCGTTGGCGTTGCCGCCGCCCGAGCGGGCCACCTGCGCGCCGGCCGCACCGCTCAGCAGCACTGCGGCGAGGGCCACGGCCGCCCCATTGCGAGTCACGCGCTCCATAGAGACTCCTTGCGTCGTGGCGGAACCGCCGCTCAGCCGCGGGAGACGATCCGCAGGCTGATCGGCTCGGGCATGTCGGCGGGCGGCGCCTGCGACAGGCGCGAGATGCGCGACAGCGCGGTCTCGATCGCCTGGTCGCGCTCGCGGTTGCCGCTCGACTGGACGATGCGGATGTGATCGACGCTGCCGTCGTTCCGTACCCACACGCGCACGACGACCGAGTACTCGCCGCTGCGCACGCGCCGCTCGGCATTCAGCTGGTCGAGGATCTCGCTCTTGAGGAGGCCGGCGTACCACGCAAAGGCGCTGCCGCCTTCGGCGATGAGGTCGCGCCCCCCCTTGTGCGCGGCGAGCCCGAACTCATCGCCGCCGGCGCTGCCTTCGGCATCCAGCCCGAGCTGCTCGCCCGGCGGCGGCTCGTTCGAGGGCGTGGAATCGGGCTTGTCCTCCGGCACGTCCACCTTCTCCTCCGGCGGCGGCGGGGGCGGGGGCGGCAGGTCCGGCGGCGGCGGCGGCGGGCGGATGAGGTGGATCTCCTGCGCCAGCACCTTCTGCGGTGCCGGGGCCGTGGCGAGGAAGTTGCGCACCAGGGCGAAGGCGCCCAGGCCCACAGAGGTGACGGCGAGGCCGAGGAGGATGACCGGCAGGCGCGATCTTCGGGACTTCCTGGCCACGCGCGATGCCTATTTGACGATCTTCTGCGTAACGAGGCCGAGCTGGGTGATCTGCAGCCGTCCCGCGAGATCCAGCACGTCGACGACGCGCTGGTACTGGATCGTGGCGTCCGCCTTGATGATCACCGGGAGATTGGGATTGGCGGCCTTGTACTGCCGCAGCTGATTCTCCAGCTCCTGCATGCTGACCGGGAAGGTGTCGAGATAGATGGTGCCGTCCGCCGTGATGGTGATCGCCTTGGTCTTGTTCTCCGACAGCGTCGGCTGCGCGCTCGCCTTCGGCAGGCTCACCTTGATGCCCTGTACGACCGCCGTCGTCATGATGATGAAGATGACCAGCAGCACATACGCGAGGTCCAGCATCGGCGTGATGTTGATCTCGTCGTAGACGCCTTTGTCATCGCTTGCCTGCGCCGCCACAGCCTCGTCCTCAGGAGTAAGTCTCGGCGATCCTGGTCACGAACTCGTCGACGAACACCCGCATATCGGCGGTGATCTCCCTGACGCGGGTGTTGAGATAGTTGTAGCCGAAGAGACAAGGAATCGCGACGCCGAGACCGGCGACCGTCGCCACGAGTGCGGCCGCGATGCCAGGGGCGATGGCGTTGATATTGACGTCGCCCGAAGCGGCGATCGCGGCGAAGGTGATCATGACACCCACCACCGTGCCGAGGAGTCCGAGGAAGGGGCCCCCGGCAATCGAGACCGTGAGCCAGACCATCTGGGCGTTGAGCTTCTGCTGGCGCCGCGTCAGGCCCGCGTCCAGGGTGGCGCGGATCGCCTCGATCGACTGCGCCGAGAGGATCTGCGCGCGGTCGGCGCCGGCCGCTTCGCCCTCGAGGCGTTTGAGCGTCTCCTGCATCCCATGGTGGTAAAGCTGCGCCAGGGTCGAGCTGCCGAATTCTTCCTCGACGTCGGTGCCCGCGATCTTTCTCTCAAGCGACGCCGGATCGGCCGACTCCTTGTAGAAGCGCTCGAGGAACCTCGAGTTCCCCTGGGCCACCTGGCTGAGGTAGATGGCCTTGCCTCCCATGATGACGAGCGAAGCGAGGAACATCACCGCCAGGATGCCGATGACGACCCAGCCGTCGGCCGTCACGTTGCGCAGCGTGGTCGCGAAGTACGATTCGTGGCCGCCTTCCTTCTGCGTGTCGCCGCCGTACACCACGAGCGGCGCCACCATGCCCTGACTGCGGGCGGCGGCTTTGAGCCAGTCGGCGCTGCGTACGGAGCTCGAGACCTCCAGCTCGTCGAGCTCGCCGCTGTAGTAGTTGCCCTTGGCGGCCGAGCCGCCGATCGTGAGGGCGCCGCCGATCTCCTGCGCGTCAGCATCGGCGTGCCCGGCATCGGCCCCGTCGACGAAGAGCGTCAGCCGCCCGTCCCCGATGCGGACCGCCAGGTGATGCCATTCCGCGGTCGTGAGCTGCCCCGTTTGCGTGAGCGTGACGGGCGTCGCGCCGCCCGCATAACGCGCAAAGGCCTGCGAGCCGGTGATGCCGAGCACCAGCTCGCGGCCCTGGTCGGCGAGCTGCGCGAGGTAGGCGCCGGCGGCCGCCTGCGCGGCATCGAAGCGCACCCAGGCGGAGAGCGTCAGCCCCTTGCCCGGAGCGAGGTGCACCGCGCCGCTGGCCGGGATGGTGATCGCCTGGGCGCCGGCGAACTTGACGCCCGCGCCGATGAGCGAGGTGGGGCTCACCTCCGCATTGAACTCGGACGGCTCGCTCTTGTAGGCCGTCACATCCTGCGGCGAGCCCTCCGGTGCGCCGAAGTGATAGACGAGCACCTGGCTCGCATCGTAGGTGTTGGGGGCGTCGGCGCCGGCGGGCGCCTTCTTGTTGCCGTAATAGAGGAATATCCTGTCGGTCTTGGCGCCGCCCGTGAGGCGCGGCACCCGCACCCAGACGAGCGCCATCTGTGCCTGCGAGTCGAAGCGCTCGATGTGGTAGATGAGCGGCGTCTTGTCATCCGCCGCCACAAAGCGCAGGTCCGAGCCATCGGGCTTGGCATCGCCGAAGTACTGGAAATTGCCGAGGCTGAGGCGGATCAGTACCGGCACGTCAGTGGGCGCGCCGGCAATGTCGGCGCCCGTGGGGGTGAGGTCAAAATCGATCTCCTTGCGGAAGTTCCAGTCTCCGTTCCACCAGGCGAACGCCTCCGGCGCCCGCGCGAGCCCCGCTGCGGCCAATCCCAGCATCAGGAGAATGCGCAGGCGGCTCAAAACCCGTTTCCCATCTGTAGAAGGACCCATGATTGGCGCGAACGAAATCAAGCAGATGCGTCCGCACCCCGCTATCGGCGGCGCATTTCTGCTAAGGCCCGGCGATTAAAGCCCGATTATGGGAATGACTTGTGACGCTTTTGTTGCAGTCAATGCCCCAGAAAGCCGATGCCCTGCAGGTAGCGGGCGAAGCCGAGCAGCGCCTCCATTGGCAGCAGCTGCGGTAACTCCCCCAACTTGAACGTCGGGCGCGTTCGCATCGCCTCGAGGATCGGCCCCCCCGGCGGCGGGAAAACGTACTTCCTCCCCTGGAACAGCAGGGTCACCCCGCCAGCGTGATGCGTGAGGCTGTAGCTGTGCTCGCCTGGCGGCTGCAGCAGCGAGTCCGGGGAGATCACGATGGCCTCGGTGCGGAAGCGCTCGGGGATACGGAGTCGGCCGGGCACAATTCGGCGGATGAGCTCATCGAGGAGCTGGTCGTGATCGACGGCGGCGCACAGCCCGGGGAGCAAGCACGCAAGCTGTTGCCTCATCGCCGGGCGAAGCTCCGCGCGGCTGGCAAACCCCGGTGGCAGGGCGTGGCGCAGCTCCTCGCGTTCCGCGCAGGCCGGAATCTTAATACCGAGGAGATCCACCCAGCTGTAGATGTTGATGCCGATCGTGACGTGCGCCGAATGACTCTGGCCGGTCGTGGTCGAGTGCGCATAGCCGCGCGGCAGATACAGAAGATCGCCCGCGTGCAGCTCGATGTCCAGGAGGCGCGGCCCTGGGGTGTAGCTTGCTGGATCGCATGTCTGGCTGTCGTGCGGCAGACGGATCGTCGGTTCGTCGATGTGCCAGCGCTTGAGTCCGGCGATCTGCAGCACCAGGATGTCGTGGGTATCGTAATGGGGCGGAAAGCCCGCGGCGCGACCGGGTGTCACGTAGGCGTTGGCATGCACGGAGTGATCGAGCTGCTCCTCGAGGGTCGCGCACAACCTGAGCAGCGGCTCCCAGCTGCGATGCAGCGCCGGCAGGGCGATGGTCGCACCCTTGCCGTACTCCGCGGAGATTTTGTCCACGTCCGGTACGCCGTGGAAGCTGAGAAAGCCGATCCGGACGTCCCGTGTATAGGCGTCGGGCGGATAGTACCGGCCGCCCTTGGCGAGCCTGATGGCCGGATAGCGCGCATCGGGACTG
Organism: Gammaproteobacteria bacterium; assembly: GCA_030038875.1. Classification (GTDB taxonomy): domain Bacteria; phylum Pseudomonadota; class Gammaproteobacteria; order Steroidobacterales; family Steroidobacteraceae; genus 13-2-20CM-66-19. The sequence continues at coordinate 12,500 of JASHQW010000326.1, forward strand.
GAGATGATTCCTTCAAGGTCCCGATTGGTCAGCAGGGTGTGGTAATAATCTGCGCCGCGCTGCCGCACGAGCAGCGGCTTGCGCTCCCAGTATTCGGCGAGAAACTCCGCAACTCCGTGGGGATGGAGTAACCAGGCCAGATCCGCGCCGCAGGCGTCCATCGTTCGCGTGGGGACTGCTCTGAGCGGAGCGCCTACAACTGGGTTCGCCGGACCACGATCGGCTCGTGGCAGTCATCGAGGCGGCCGAGCGAAAGACTCAGACCGCCGACCGGGTTGACTCGCAGCTCGTCCGCCGTCACGGGAGGCTTGGGCGCCGGGAAGTTGCTCGTGGCGGGCGCGAGATAGCCCCCCTGGCCCCAGGAGTGCACGAAGCCACTGTTGAGCGCCGAGATGACCCGCGGGAGCCCCAGGTTGTTGGCGACGAAGCTGAGCACGTGACCCTCGGGTGTCGTCGCCAGCTCCGGGTCATAGGACTTGCGCCACTGCATGGACTGCTCGGTGACGTGCGGCCAGCGTCCGAGGTAGGCGTTGAGGAGCGTCGGCGCGACGCCGTCGACCTTCACGTAGCGAAACTTGCGGTTGCCGTTGTTGCCGACGTTCTCGGTGCTCAGCAGGCCCACGGCCCAGCGGTTGAACTCGGCATGCGCGTCGAGACAGTCGCGCACGTCGGCCGTGCCGACGCCGGCGAACACGCTGCCGGCGGGTTTGGGGAGGCGCACCAGCCGCCGGACGTCCCCACCGGTTGTGAGGCTGCTGCCGTCGTTGGGCACGACGAAGGCGGGCGCGTCCGACTCGCAGCGCGAGCGCAGGTAGTGCACTTCGTAGGCCGCCTGGGTACCCGAGGCCTCGATGCGCCGGCAGATATAGACCGTCCCCCCGGTCGCGGCGTCGGGTCGATAAGCGCCCGGCGACGCGCCGGCGGCGTCCGGGTCGCGCGGCGGCCCCGGGGCCAGCAGCGAGGATTGCGTGAGCGGGCTGCCGTTGGAATCGTAGAAGTCGTCCCACGATTTGAGCGCGCCGGAGAACAGCGCCGCAACCTGGGCGCGCGACAGGCTCGGCATCGCCTCCTCCGAATCGCGCAGCGGATCGTCGTGCGGGACGCTGCTCTTCACCAGCCCCTGGATCGTCTGCAGCGCGTTGCGCAGGTTCTTGCTCACCGGCAGCCCCCAGACGATCTGGTTCTGCGGTCGCACCGTGAGCGGGGCGTGGGCGGCGCCGACCAGCTCCGGGTTCACGTCCGAGAGCCCGGCGCGCGGGTGCGCGAGCTTCGCTGCGTCATCGCACGAGGTGTGATTCGTGTAGGGGGCGAAATCCGTGGTCGCCCGCACGAGCTGGCCGTGCTGGCATGCGGCCGCCGGCGGCAGCTTCGCGAGATCGAGAAACGGCAGCGGCGTCCCTGCGGCGACCGGGCCCACCCCCTCGCCCGACCCGCCGGAGGACTTGTAGATGGCGAGCCGCTGTCCCGGAGCGACGCCCGTAACCTCCCGGCTCGTGCGGCAGTAGAAGACGCGGTTGGCGGTGCCTTTGAGCAAGCCGCGGTAGATGTCCAGCGTCCCTGGCTCGCACATCGCCGGCGCGCCGGCAATGCCGCTCGCGAGGCGTATCAGGTTCTCGAGCGCCTCGTCCTGGGCGGAGGAGCCGGAGATGAAGAGCTCGATCTGCGGCGCCGGCGCCGGCGGCAGGGCGCGGACCGACGGGGCCGCCGCGAGCGTGACCGCGGTCATCGACATGACACAGAGGATTTGCAGGCGCATGGATCCTCCCAGGGCGCGTAGGACGCATCCCCTCAGAATGAGGTGTTCATGTCGAGCTGCCACACGTCGATGCCGAGAGGCGGCCCGTCGATCTCGTTGGCCGACATGTATTTCATCCGCATCCAGACGCGCGGATTGAAATTGAAGTCGAAGATGAGTGTGTAGCCCTTGGTGTCGGTGCCGCCGAGGTGGAAGTCCTCGTCGTCGAACGCGTCGACCACCGCGTCGCGCTGCAGGTAGCGATAACCGATCGAGGCACGCCAGCTGCCGAACCCCGGCGGCGTGCGAGTGCCGAACGACACGTCGGCGCGGTAGCCGTCGGTGCGCGGCGCGACGTAGCTGCCGACGCGCGCTTCGACTTCGGCGGTGTTGAAACCGAGATTGCGCAATGCCTCGAGGGTGAGCCCGAGCGAATAGCGCGAGCCGAGCGCCAGATCTCCGACTGTGATCAGATCCAGGATCCTGAAACCCGAGGCGAGCGCGAACAGGTTGACCGAGCCCGGCACGCTCGGGTTGGCGATGTCGAACAGCGTGTTGCCCTTCTGCACGAAGGCCGGCGCCGTCCAGTTGTACAAGGTGCTGTCGACGCTGTTGCGCTGCCCGACCATGTGCACGTAGTCGTAGTAAGCGGCGGCGAACCGCAGCCGCGACTCGTCCTCGAAGCGCAGGTCCCCTCCGAGCTGGCTTCCGAGCAACCACTTCTCTTCGTCGGTGGGTTCGTTATCGAAGGGCGAAAACGAGCTGAGCGGCATCGCGGCCACCGTGACGAACAGCTCCTCGCGATACTCGCTGTCGTCGGAGAAGTTCAGGCGGTAGTTGCTCACGACGCCTTCGAAGGTGAGATCGTTGTACCAGACTAGGTCGGTGCCGAGCCACGGGCTCGAGAAGCGTCCGCCGTACGCGGTGAACAGCTGGCTCTCGTCCGACCACTTGCCGGTCCAGCGCAGGTACCCCTGGTCGATGGTCGCGGTGTAGCCCGCGCCGTAGGTGCCGAGCGTCTGGTTGGTGGTGGCGATCACCTCGCCGGTACTGCCGGTCGCCATGCGCAGCGCGGCAGTCCACCCCGAGCCGAGGTCGGTATCGAACCCGAAGCGCGCGCGCAGGCGCAACCGCTCCTGGTCGTCGGTGGTATTGAGAAGCGCGAGCGGCCCGGCCTTCTCGATGCCCCCGAGCGAGTTGATCTCGTTGTAATTGAGGTAGACGTTGGTCGTGTTGCTGCTGTCGAAGAGATCTCCTTCGCCCCGCACCCGGATGTCGCCGCTCCAGGTCATCCGCTGCAGCCACGCCGGCAGCGCCGAGAAGACGGTGCCATTCGAGCTCAGCTGGTCGGCCACCTCCTTCTTGATGTTCGGGCTCAGCTCCGCCACGACATCCTTGCGGATCTGGTCCTTGACGATCTCAGGTACGTAGGGCACCCGCACCGCGCCCTCTTCGGCCTTCTGCTGCGCGGCGCTGGCGGCGGCGGCCTGTGCGGCCTTCTCCTGTGCGTTCTTCACCATCGCCTCGGCCTGCTCGCGGGTAATCACCCCGCGCTCGACCAGCGCCTGCAGCAAATTGACGACGGTGTTGCGCAGCTCCTCGAGCGATTGCCGCTCGGCGGCGTTCTCTTCGGCCCGCACCGCCGGGGCAAGTAGCACCAGGGCCGCGGCTGCGGTCGCACGCCATCGGTTTCGCAAGTACGGACTCCGTGCCTTGGTTGCTTACAGTGCCGTTAAAGGCCGAAAGCGCGGGACAAGCAACCCCTCGCCGGCAGCCGATCGGAGCGGCCGCGGCCCTGTTTTCCAGTAGCTTGCCGTGCGGGGGTTACGGTTCCGTTACAGCGATAAACGGCAGCCGTCGCTGACTACGATCGTCGTGCGGCTGAACGACGGTCTCATAACTGTAGCAATTGCTGCCTATTCTGATGCCCCCCTGAAAGTCCCGCTTGCGCCTATGGGAGGCGCCTGATCATGGCGCGTAAATTCCGCATTGCACCGCTCGCCCTCGTTGGCTTCCCCTCGCTGCTCGCGCTCGGCGCGCTCGCGACCGGCGACGAGCTGCGCTCCGCCGACATCGACGGACCGGCCACCTCGGGCCGCGCCGTGATCGCCACCATCGGGGGTGAGCGCCTCACGGAGGCCGATGTCGCAGCCGCGGACCGGTCCGACTTCGACAAGCTCGAAAGCGATTACCAGCTGAAGCTCCATCAGCTGCGCGTGAAGCAGACCGAGGCGCGCTATGAGCTGCTGCAGCAACATCTCGACCGGCTGCTGGATGCGCGCGCACTGGACATGGAGGCGAAGGCTCGGGGCAAGAGCCCGGACGCGATCCTGGCCGGGATCAAAGTGCCGGTGGTCACGGACGAGGAGGTGCGCCAGTTCTACGAAGCCAACAAGGCGCGCGCGCGCGACCCCTTCGAGAAGTTGCGCCCAAAGATCGCCGAGTACCTCGCCAACCAGCACAATGAGGACGCCAAGCGCGCCTTCTACGATGCGCTGCGCGCCCGGCACGGCATCACCTCGCTCCTCGGCCCATACCGCGTCGCGGTCGCCGCCAGCGGTCCTGTGCGCGGCAAGGAAGCTGCTCCGGTGACCATCATCGAGTTCGGCGACTTCCAGTGCCCGTATTGCCGCGAGGCCGAGGGCTCGCTGCGAGCGGTCATGAGCAAGTATCCGGACCAGGTGCGGCTGGTATTTCGCAACCTGCCGCTGCCGAGCCTGCATCCCAACGCGACCGTGGCCGCGGAGGCCGGCGTGTGCGCCGGGCACCAGGGGATGTTCTGGCAGATGCACGATGCGATGTACGAGGACCAGGCGGCGCTCAGCGAATATGCGCTGAAGGAGACCGCCAGGCGTCTCGGTCTCAGCATGGAAGGCTTCTCAGCGTGTCTGGCCGATCCCGCGACAAAGCAAGCGCTGGAAACCGACCGCCAGGCGGCCGACGAGCTCAACGTGACCGGCACACCTTATTTCTTCATCAACGGCCGCCCGTTGAACGGCAGCGTGCCGGTCGAGCGCTTCGAATCGGTGATCGCGGACGAGCTGCACCGCCTGGCATCGAAGCCCGACGAGCCGAAGCGCGGGTGAGCAGCGGCGTGCACGGGGGACGCGTACCGAAGGTGATCGCGCAGGCGGTCGCGCACTGGCAGCGCGGCAACCGCCTGGAGGCGGAACGCCTGTGCGCGGCCATCATCGCCACTTCCAGCGGGCAGATCGAGGCGCACGGTCTGCTCGCGGAGATCTACTCTTCGCAGCGGGAGTACGTGCACGCCGCCGAACAGCTGCGGCGCATCACCGCGCTGCGGCCGCAGGAGGCCGCCTGGCACCGGCGACTCGGCGATGCGCTGTTCGCCTCGGGCGAGTTGGCCGGCGCCGCGGCGAGCTTCCGCGCCGCGATTGCGCTCGAGCCGCGGCATCCGCGCGCGCATAACAATCTCGGCCGCGCGCTCGCTGCCCTCGGGGAGCACGACGCAGCGACCCACTGTTATCGGCAGGCGATCGGCCTCGACCCACGCTACGCCATCGCCCACAACAATCTCGGCATGGAGCTCGCCGAGCTGCGGCAGCTGCAGCAGGCGCTGACGGCGTACGAGGAAGCCGCGCGGCTGAACCCGCAGCTCGCCGAGGCGCATTCCAATCGCGGCAACGTGCTGCTGAAGCTGCAGCGCCCTGCCGAGGCGCTTGCCGCCCAGGACCGGGCGCTCGAGCTCGAGCCTTACAACGCGAGCTACCGCTGCAACCGCGGCAACGCGCTCTTCAGGCTGCGCCGCTTCGAGGAGGCCCTCAGCTGCTTCGACCACGCCCTGGGATTGCAGCCGCAGTCTCCGGAAGGCTACAACGGTCGCGGCGTCGCCCTGCGCGAGCTGCAGCGGCTCGAGCCCGCGCTCGAGAGCTTCGACCGCGCCCTCGAGCTGAAGCCCGAATATCTCGAGCCCTTGAGCAACAAGGCCAACGTGCTCCTGTGCCTCGAGCGCTTCGAGGAGCTGCTGCCGTGGTGCGACCGGCTGGTGAAGCTCAAGCCGGACTCAACGCTGGCGCACTACTACCGGGGCCTGGCGCTCAAGAATCTCGCGCGCGGCCGCGAGGCGATCGAGTCCCTCGGCCAGGTGTTGCAGCTGTCGCCGGCGGATCCCCTCGCGGGCGGCTATCTCGTCCATGCTGCCGCGGAGATCTGCGACTGGTCGCACGAGCAGCTGCTGACCGAGACCCTGGCCGGTGTGCGCCGCGACACGGTCACGATGTCGCCGTTCGTGCTCCTCGGTCTCTCGGGCGATGCCAAGCTGCAGCTGCAGGGCGCACGCGGCCACTTCGCGCACTGTTGTAATGCGCCGCCCGAGCCGCTCTGGGCCGGCGAGCGCTGGCAGAATGACAAGCTGCGCGTCGCCTACGTCTCGGGCGACCTGCGCGACCACGCGGTCTCCTTTCTCATGGCGGGTGTGTTCGAGAAGCACGACCGCGAGCGCTTCTCACCCATCGGCGTCACGCTGCGTCCCGCGGTGGGGAGCGAGTTCGGGCTGCGCGTGGTGCACAGCTTCGACATGTGGCTCGACGTGCACGAGGTCAGCGATCTCAAAATCGCACAGATACTGCGCGACCTTAAGGTCGACATTGCCGTCGACCTGATGGGCTACACCCGCGGCGCCCGCATCGAGATCTTCGCGCATCGCTTCGCTCCGGTGCAGATCTCCTACCTGGGCTTCCCGGCCACCACCGGCACGGCGTTTCACGACTACATACTTGCCGACGACTTCGTCATTCCGCCGGGGTCCGAGCGCTTCTATTCGGAGCAGGTGATCTATCTTCCCGAGTGCTTTCAGGCCAACGACGACCGGCGGCGCGTCAGCGAGCATCGGCCGACGCGCGCCGCGGCGGGCCTGCCGGAAGATGCCTTCGTATTCTGCTCGTTCAACAACTCCTATAAGGT
>JASHQW010000327.1 GCA_030038875.1 Gammaproteobacteria bacterium
GCACCACGGCACGCACAGCCGCGTTGCGCGCGCACGCCATGGCGGCCGCCAGCAGGTCCATCGCCATCTGCAGGTTGAGCGTGTTGGAATGCTCGGGACGATTGAGCGTCACCAGCGCCACCGCGCCGTGAGTCTCGACCTGGACGCTGGGTGCCGACATCGCCGCTCCTACTCGTCCGGCGCCACGGTCACGCGCAGCCCGGCGAGCGCCGGCGTGAACTCCAGCTGACACGAGAGGCGCGAATTCTCGCGGTAGTGCGCCAGCTCCGACAGCAGCTCGCGCTCGTCCGACATCATGGCGGGGAGCTTCGCGAGCCAGTCGGGATCGACATAGACGTGACAGGTCGCGCACGAGCACATGCCGCCGCAGATGGCCGCGACGCCGTAGTCGAGCTCACGCAGGTTCTCCATCACCTTGAGCCCGGTCTTGCCGTCCACCTCGTGTTCGATACCGTCACGATCCACGACTTGCAGCAGCGCCATTCAGATCCCCCCGATGTAGTGTGCCCATTCGCTCGTCGCGCCGCCAGCGTCGAACCGCAAGGCCACTGTCTCAGCCGCTCGGCAGCGGTCCGATCACCTTCATCACGAACACCGCCCGCTCCGAGCCCGCCGCCAGCGGCTCAAGGGTCGCCGCGAGCGCCGAGCGCAGCGCGTCCATCACCTCCTCAAAGCCGCCGAACACCTGTGTGCTCATGCTGTTAGTGACGACCTTGAGGCCAGGGTGCGTGCTTAAGTCCTCGAGGAAGCGATGGACGGACGGGATGTAGTCCGCCTTGAGCGGATAGACACTGATTTCGACGCCGATGTCCATGCTGAGCCCCTGCCGCAAGGGCCCGGAGTATTGCACGCGAAGCCGTGCGATAGGACTAGAATTGCCGCACGCGCAGGTCCGGACGGGAACGATGACGCGAACGATCGAGATTCACCAGGTCGATGCCTTCACCCGCGAGCCGTTCACGGGCAACCCCACCGGCGTGGTACTCAACGCCGACGCGTTGAGCGACGCGCAGATGCTCGCCGTGGCGCGCGAGCTCAACAACGCCGAGACCGCCTTCATCCTCGCCGCCGACGGCGCCGACCACAGCGTGCGTGCGCGCTTCTTCACTCCGCGCACCGAGATCGGCTTCGTGGGACACGCGACCGTCGCGGCTCAGTACGTGCTGTCGCGGCAGCCCGAGGCGCCGCGCCGCCAGCGCCAGAAGTCCAAGGCCGGTATCGTCGACGTCGAGGTGCGCGGCACCGGCGAGGACCGCAGCATCGCGATCAGGCGCAGCGCGCCGCCGCTCGGACGCGAGTTGAACGATCGCGAGCGTCTCGCGGTGCTCGACGCGCTGGCGCTCGCCTCCGAGGGCCTCGATACGCGCATTGCGCCGCGCATCGCCGGCGGGAGTGGCGCGCGGCTGCTGATCGGGGTGCGCGGCTCCGAGCCCCTGAGGCACCTGAAGCCCGACTTCGCCCGCCTCACGACGCTCTCGGCGCAGCTCGGCGCGGCCGGCTACTTCGTGTTCGCACTCGGCAGGGCCGGCGCGGACCACCTGGTCGAGTCGCGCATGTTCTGCCCCGCGCTCGGCATCCCCGAGGATCCGGTGAGCGGCAACGCGCACGGACTGCTCGGCGCCTACCTCGCGGAGCTGCGCCTCCTGACACCGACGGCCGACCGCGCGCACTTCTCCGGCATCCAGGGTCATTACGTGAACCGCCCCGGACGCGTCGAGGTCGACCTCGAATTCTCTGGCGGCAAGCTCGATGGGGTGTGGATCCGCGGGCAGGCGGTCGAGATCTTCGAGACCCGGATGACGTTTTAGCGGCCCCATGGGTCAGTTCGCGGCGGTGATGCGGCTCGCCGAGCTTCCGCTCGGCAGCATGCGCGCCTGCATGGTCGGCGGACGCGAGCTCGTGATCTGCCACACGCGCGCGGGTGTGTTCGCGCTCGACAACATCTGCACGCACGCGCACGCGCGCCTCAGCGAGGGCCGGCTGCGGGCCACGCGGCTCACGTGCCCGCTACACGGCACTTCCTTCGACATCCGCGACGGGCGCGTGCTCACTCCGCCAGCCGCAGTGCCGTTGCCGACCCATGCCGTGCGCGTCGTGGACGGCGCGATCGAGGTCGCCGTCGGCCCGCCGACCGCCTGAGGCGCGGACAGCGCGGACTCGAACGGCTCACGGCGCGCGCGCGCAGCGCGCCCGCCCGGCGAGCCAGGCCGCGGGCAGCGTGACGCACGCGCCGACCAGAAAGGGCGCGGACGGACCCCACAGCATGTAGATCGAGCCCGAAGTGAAGGGCCCGAGCACCCGCGCCAGGCTCGCGCTCGCCACGTAGGTGCCCATGACCGCGCCGCGGTCGCGGCTGCGCGCCTGCCGCGAGGCGAGCGCAAAGGCACTCGGGTTATAGGCACCGAGCCCGGCGCCGCACAGGATCAGGCCCGCGACCGTCATCGGCAGCGTCACCGCCAGTGCGAGCGTCGAGAGCCCGGCGACATACGCGAGCGCGCCGCACATGGCGAGCCGCACCTCGCCGAGCGTCGGTGCGAGGACCCGCACCAATCCGCCCTGCATCGCGAGCGCCGGCAGTGCCACGCCGAACAACAGGAGTCCCACCGCCCTCGGGCCCAGTCCGTAGCGGTGCAGCGCCCAGATCGCGAAGATCGATTCGAGAATCGACTGCGAGTAGGTGACGAGCAGCGTCGCCGCGGCGATGAAGGCGAGCGGCGGCCGCTCGCGCAGAAGCTTCAGCGACCCGCGCCGCGGCTCGTCCGGATGCTCGCGGCGGTGCTCGGGCGTATGACTCTCCGGCAGCACGAACCGGACCAGCAGGATCGCGAGCATGCTCAGAGCGGCGGATACCGCGGCCGGCGCGGTGAAATTGGCCGTACGCGCGTCGGCCCCCGCCAGCAGTCCCCCGAGCGGCTGCCCGAGCGTGAAGCCGATGCCGATCGCCGCTCCCACGAGCCCCATGGAGGCGGCGCGCTTCTCGATCGGGCTGACATCGGACGCGTAGGCGAATGCCGCCGCGATGTTGCCCGCCATGAAGCCGGCGAGCATGCGCGAAGCGAGCAGCCACCAGAGATTACGGGCGCCGCCGAGGATCACGTAGGAAAGGCACGCGCCGGCGAGGCTGCTCATGAGGATCGGCCGCCTGCCGAGCCGATCGCTCAGCCGGCCCCACCAGGGTGCGGCGATCAGCTGACACAGCGAGTAGCTGCCGAGGATCGGCGTGATGAGCTCAGGTCGCGCGCCAAAGCGGTCGGCCATGTAAGGCACGAGCGGAATCAGGATACCGAACCCGAGCGTGTCGATGATGCTGAAGAGGAACAGCGCCCCGAGCCGATTCATACTAATGGCCGGGAACGATCTTGGAGAGATCGCCGGGCCGCGCCGCCGGCGGCACGAAGTCGCGCGCTCCGCCCACGATGAGGTTCGGAATGCGGGCGTCGTCGAAGTCCGCGCCCCGCGGTCGGATCGCCGTGCAGAGCACCGCGATACGCAGCGAGGGGATGAGCCACAGCCGATTGCCGCCCTGGTTGTCGACCGCATAGGTGTCGGGCGCGACGTAGGGCTCCCTGGCCGCGCCGGCCTGCGCACTGAGGCGCAGATACGCGCCATAGTCGTGATTGGCGCGCGCGGGCACGAGCATCGCCTTCACCCAGCCCGGGCGGATGATCTCGTAGCCGCGGTAGTTGCCGTCGCCGAGCAGAAGCTCGCCCACCCGAATCCAGTCTCCCTGGCGGGCCAGCATGCAGCAGTCGGCGTGCGCGGCCCCCGCGGGGCGATCGAGGTAGAGCCAGGCATCGCTCGCGCCGATGCGCCGCCACAGCGCCTCGGACAGATAGCTCGCGTAACGCTCGCCGGTGGCGCGCTCGAGCGCGAGCGCGAGCAGCTGCGGGTCGGCGGGCTGCCGCGCCCAGCTCTCGCCCGGCACGCCCGTGAGCGGCCGCGCCAGCGCCGCACCCAAGATGTCCGTTCCAAACAGCGCGCGCGCGGCGCCTCCCCACGGGGCGCGGCTCGCAGCGGGAGGCTCGAGCCCGCTCGACAGCTGCAGGAGATTGCGCAGTGTGATCGCGCCGCGGCGATCGCGGGCGAGCTCGCGAACGAGGTAGCCGATCGGCTCGTCGGGCCAGGCGATCCTGCGATGCGAGATTGCGGTTCCCGTCGCGAGCGCCGCCAGCACGCGCGTGAAGGATTGGGCATCGGTGAGGGTGTCGAAGCTGCTGCCCTGCCAGTAGCGTTCGAGGACGATATGGTCGTGGCGCGCGACGATGAGCGCGAGCGAGCCTTGCGCGCCGGCATAGGCGGCCGCCGCCGCGAGCGCGCGCGGATCGAGCGCCTCGAGCTCGGGAGTCACCCGCGGCGCCACCGGCTGATCGGCTCCGGCGACGCGCTCGCGCGGCTGGTACCACTCGGGTGTGCCGGTTGTGCGCTCGAGGTGGGCGCTCAGGTAGCGCTGCCAGAAAAGCGGCGCCGCCAGGAAGGCCGCCAGGGCGCCGAGCACGGCGAGCGCACCGAGCGACGCCGCCAGCCCTCGCGCGCGGGCGCTCATCGCGCGCTCCGGCGCACGCGACTCTGCGCGCCCGCCGACCGCGGCCGCAGCGGTCCGCAATAGCGGGCGCGTCCGCCGGCGAGCTCGAGCTCGTGCGTCGCGCAGCCCGGCCAGTCGTGGAGCTGGTGAGTGGTCACGACCACGGCCGTGCCGCTCGCGGCGAGCG
>JASHQW010000328.1 GCA_030038875.1 Gammaproteobacteria bacterium
CCGGCGTTCATCGCCGGGCGGATGCCGGCATTGAAGAGATCGGTCTCGAGGAAGATCTGCCCGTCGGTGATCGAGATGACGTTGGTCGGCACGAAGGCCGTCACGTCGCCCGCCTGGGTCTCGATGATCGGCAGTCCCGTGAGCGAGCCGGTCTTACCCTTGACGGCGCCCTTGCTCACCATGGTGACGTACTCTTCGTTGACGCGCGCCGAGCGCTCGAGGAGGCGCGAGTGCAGATAGAACACGTCGCCGGGAAAGGCCTCGCGCCCGGGCGGCCGGCGCAGCAGGAGCGAGATCTGCCGGTAGGCGACCGCCTGCTTGGAGAGGTCGTCGTAGATGATGAGCGCGTCCTCGCCGTTGTCCATGAAATACTCGCCCATGGTGACGCCCGAGTAGGCGGCGATGTACTGCATGGCGGCCGGAGTCGAGGCGGACGCCGCCACCACCACGGTGTGGGCGAGCGCGCCATGCTCCTCGAGCTTGCGCACCACGTTGGCGATGGTTGACTGCTTCTGGCCGATCGCGACGTAGATGCACTTAACGCCGGAGGTCTTCTGGTTGATGATGGTGTCGACCGCGAGCGCGGTCTTGCCCGTCTGGCGGTCGCCGATGATGAGCTCGCGCTGGCCGCGGCCGATCGGCACCATCGAGTCGATGGCCTTGTAGCCGGTCTGCACCGGCTGGCTCACGGACTTGCGGTAGATGACGCCCGGGGCCACGCGCTCGATCGGCGCGGTGCGCGCCGCCCTCACCGGGCCCTTGCCATCGAGCGGGCTCCCCAGCGCATCGACCACGCGCCCGAGGAGCTCCGGCCCCACCGGCACCTCGAGGATGCGGCCCGTGGTCTTGACGGTATCGCCTTCCTTCAGATGCTTGTACTCGCCGAGCACCACCGCGCCGACCGAGTCCTGCTCGAGGTTGAGCGCCAGGCCGAAGGTGTTGCCGGGAAATTCCAGCATCTCGCCGTAGCGCGCGTCGGCGAGCCCGTGGATGCGCGTGATGCCGTCGGTGACCGAGATGATGGTGCCGACGTTGCGCGCCTCGGTGACGGACTTGAAGTTCTCGATGCGTTGCTTGATGAGATCGGAGATCTCGGATGCCTTGATGGCCATGTGAGTTCCTCAGGCGGTCAATTCGTAGGCGATGCGCTCGAGGCGCGTACGCAGCGAGCCGTCGATTACCAGGTCACCGCTCTTCACCACGGCGCCGCCGATGAGAGCGGGGTCGGTCGCGCAGTGCAGGCGCACCGTGCGCTTCAAGCGCCGCTCGAGCGCGCCGGACAGCGCCTGCTGCTGTCGCGCAGCGAGCGGCGCGGCGGAGGTGACGGTCACGTCCGCCACTCCCTGCTCGGCATCCTTCAAAGTGTCGAAGAGCTCGGCGATCTCCGGCAGCACCGGGAGGCGGCGGTTGACGGCGAGCGTGCGCACGAAGTTGGCGCCCTCCTCGCCGAGCTTGGGTCCCGCGATGCCGCTCACGAGCTGCGCGAGCTGCTCGGGCGTCACACGTGGATTATCGAGGAGAGCCCGGACGCGCGCGTCCTCTACCACGGCGGCGGCGACGTGCAGCGCCTGCGACCAGGGCTCGAGCTGCTTCGTGTCACGCGCCTCCTCGAAAGCCGCGCGGGCGTAGGGCCGGGCGATGGTGGTCTTGTCCGCCATGAGCCTCTCAGACCTCCGCCGCGAGCTGGTCGAGGAGGTCGGCGTGCCTCTGCGCGTCGATCTCGCGGCCGAGGAGCTTGGCGGCGGCGCCGACCGCGATGCCCGCCACCTCACGGCGCAGGCTCTCGCGCGCGCGCGTGGCGTCGAGCTCGATCTGCTGGTGGGCGGCGGCGATGATGCGCGCGCCCTCGGCGCCGGCGGTGCCCTTGGCCTGCTCCACCAGATCGTTGGCACGGTGCTGCGCGTGATCGATGATCTGGTTGGCGCGCTCGCGCGCCTCGCGCACGATCGCGTCCGCCCTGCCGCGCGCCTCGTTGAGCTCCTGCTCGCCTTTCTCCGCGGCCGCGAGGCCCTGCGCGATCTTGCGCTCGCGCTCGTTCATCGGCCCGAGAATCATCGGCCAGACGAACCTCATCGTGAACCAGATGAGCAGTATGAACACGATCATCTGCACGATGAGCGTGAGGTTGATGTTCACCGCTTAGGTCTCCTGCCTCGGAACCGGCGCCTCAGTGGTGCAGCGCGCCCAGAAACGGATTCGCAAATGTGAAGAACAGCGCGAAGCCGATGCCGATCATCGCCACCGCGTCGAGCAGCCCGGCGACCACGAACATCTGGATGCGCAGCACCGGCAGCAGTTCCGGCTGCCGCGCCGAGCCTTCGATGAAGCGTCCGCCCAGGATGCCGAAGCCGATCGCGGTGCCGGCAGCGCCCAAACCAAAGATGATGCCGACCGCCAGTACGGTCATGGCCTGGATCTGTGCAATTTCCATTCAAATCTCCTCGAGAACGAAACCGATACGAAAATCAGCCACCCTGTCGCCCGTCAGTGATGCTCGCTGGCGAGCGCCAGGTAAACCACCGTTAGCGTCATGAAGATGAACGCCTGCAGCACGATGATCAGCAGGTGAAAAATCGACCAGGCGAGACCCAGGGCGATCTGTATCAAGATCCAGGCCCAGCCCGTCACGTGCGTGAGCGCTTCGAGCCCGCGCGACAGCGTCAGCGCCGCGATCAGCAGGAAGACCATCTCCCCGGCGTACAGATTGCCGTAGAGTCGCAGCGAGAGCGATACCGGCCGGGCGAGCAGCGTCACCGACTCCAGCAGGAAGTTCACGAGCGACAGGGGTATCTGCAGCAACACGTTCTTGACGCGGAAGGGCTGCAGCGTCAGCTCGCTGATGAACCCGACGATGCCCTTCATCCTGATGCTGTAGAAGATGATCAGGACGAACACCGTGAGCGACATGGCGAAAGTCGCGTTCAGGTCGGTGCTCGGAACCACTTTGAGGTGCTCGAGGCCTGCGTGGTGCGCCGCTGCCGGCAGCAGGTCCACCGGCACGACGTCCATGATGTTGAACAGCAGGATCCAGCTAAAGATGGTGAGCGCCAGCGGGGCGATGAGCTTGCTGGTGCCGTGGAACGTATCCCGCACCTGGTTATCGATCTCGTTGACCAGCACCTCGACGAACAGCTGAAACTTTCCGGGCACGCCCGTGGTGGCACGGCGTGCGGCGAGATAGAACGCGCCCCCGAACAGCACCGCGAGCAGCACCGAGAAAAACACGGTATCGAGGTTCAGCGTC
>JASHQW010000329.1 GCA_030038875.1 Gammaproteobacteria bacterium
CCAGCAGACGCACCCGGCGTCCGCCCCCGCCGCCGCGTCGGCGGCGGCGCCCGGCGCGCCGGTGATGGCCGCCGACTCCGGGGCGCCCGAGCCGGCGGCGATGCGCGCCCTCCCCGACTTCACGGCGCTGGTCGAGAAGTACGGGCCCGCGGTGGTGAATGTCGAGGTGGTCGAGAAGGCGCAGCAGCCGGGCTTCCAGGGCCTCTCACCCAACGATCCCCTCTACGATTTCTTCCGCCGCTTCGGCATCCCGGCGCCCGGGGAGGGGCCGCACGCAAATCAGCCGCCGGTGCGCGGCGCGGGCTCAGGGTTCATCGTGAGCCCGGACGGCTACATCCTCACCAACACCCACGTGGTGGCGGAGGCCGAGACCGTCACCGTGCGGCTCACCGACCGGCGCGAGTTTCAGGCCAAGGTCATCGGCGCCGACGAGCGCACCGACGTGGCGGTGATCAAGATCAGCGCCACGAATCTCCCGACCGTGAGGCTCGGAGATCCCGCGCACATCAAGCCCGGCCAGTGGGTGCTCGCCATCGGCTCGCCCTTCGGCTTCGAGAACTCGGTCACCGCCGGCATCATCAGCGCCACCTCGCGCGCGCTGCCGAGCGATAACTACGTGCCGTTCATTCAGACCGACGTGGCGGTGAACCCCGGCAACTCCGGCGGCCCGCTCTTCAACATGGCGGGCGAGGTGATCGGTATCAACTCGCAGATCTTCAGCCGCACGGGCGGCTTTATGGGCCTGTCGTTCGCCATCCCGATCGACGTCGCGCGCAACGTCGAGGAGCAGCTCATCAGGAGCGGCCGCGTGGTGCGCGGGCGCATCGGCGTCACGATCCAGGATCTCAACGCACAGCTCGCCGAGTCCTTCGGGCTCGACCGGCCGCGCGGCGCGCTCGTCTCCTCGGTCGAGAAGGACGGCCCGGCGGCCCACGCCGGCATCCAGCCCGGCGACGTGATCCTGGCGGTCGGCGGACACCCGATCGAGCACTACGGGGAACTCTCGGGGGCGATCGCGGCGATGAAGCCCGGCAGCGATACGACGCTCTCGGTGTGGCGCGGCGGCAAGCAGCTGAACGTCAACGTGGCCGTCGCCGAGCTCCACGAGCAGCAGCAGGTGGCCTCGGCCCACGGCCGTTCCCAGGGCGGCGGCGCCAAGGCGCCGGGCGCCTTCGGCCTCAGCGTGCGGCCGCTCAACCCGCAGGAGAAGCAACAGGCCGACACGCAGGGCAGCCTGGTCGTCGAGGAGGTCGCAGGTCCCGCCGCGGCCGCCGAGGTGCAGCCCGGCGACATCATCCTCGGCGTCAACGGCAAGCGTGTGCACACCGTGGCTGAGCTCGAAGAGGCGGCCAAGACCGCCGGCAAGAGCGTGGCGCTCCTCATCCAGCGCGAGGACGCCCAGATCTTCGTGCCGCTGCGGTTGCCCTAGTTATATTGGGCAAAATCGCCTGCGGCGATTTTGCCGGACATTACTTCGGTTTCCGCCGGCAAAAAGCGTGGTTTTTGCCGGCTGCGCCGATGGGAGCACGATGGAGGAAAACTACGATCCGGCGGCCGTCGAGCGCGCCGCGCAGGAATACTGGCGGGAGCGGCGCGCCTTCGAGGTGCGCGAGGATCCCGCCAGAGCCAAGTTCTACTGCCTGTCGATGCTGCCCTACCCCTCGGGCCGGCTGCACATGGGCCACGTGCGCAATTACACGATCGGCGACGTGCTGACGCGTTATTTGCGCATGCAGGGCTACAACGTGCTGCAGCCCATGGGCTGGGACGCCTTCGGGCTCCCGGCCGAGAACGCCGCTATCAGCAACGGCGTGCCACCCGCGAAGTGGACGCGCGACAACATCGCGCACATGCGCCAGCAGCTGAAGTCCCTCGGCTTCGCGATCGACTGGCAGCGCGAGGTGGCCACCTGCGACCCCGACTATTACCGCTGGAACCAGTGGCTGTTCCTGCGCATGAGAGAGCAGGGGCTCGCCTACCGCAAGAGCGGGGTCGTCAACTGGGATCCGGTCGATCAGACGGTGCTCGCGAACGAGCAGGTGATCGACGGCCGCGGCTGGCGGACGGGGGCGCCGGTGGAGAAGCGCGAGATTCCGATGTATTACCTCGCGATCACGCGCTACGCCGACGAGCTCCTCGCCGCGCTCGATGAGCTGCCCGACTGGCCGGAGCGCGTGCGTGTCATGCAGGCCAACTGGATCGGGCGCAGCGTCGGCTGCGACATCTCCTTTCCCTATGCACCCGATACCGCGCAGGCGCTCGGCGGCGCGGGCGCCGTCAGGGTGTTCACCACGCGCGCCGATACGCTCTTCGGGGCCACCTTCATGGCGGTGGCCGCCGAGCACCCGGTGGCGCTCGCCGCGGCACGCGGCAATCCCGCGCTCGCCGCCTTCATCGAGGAGTGTCGCCGCGGCAGCATCATCGAGGCCGAGCTCGCCACGCAGGAGAAGAAGGGCATGCCGACCGGGCTGCACGTGCTGCATCCCTTCACCGGCACGCCGCTCGAGGTGTGGGTCGCGAACTACGTGGTGATGGCCTACGGCGAGGGCGCGGTCATGGGCGTGCCCGCCCATGATGAGCGCGACTTCGAGTTCGCCATCAAAAATCATCTCGCCGTCGTCACCGTGGTGCGCTCGACGAGCGGCGCGTACGACGAGGTGCGCGCGCCCTGGATCCCGGCCTATTCCGAGTACGGGGTGACGGTGAACTCGGGCGAGTTCTCCGGGCTCGGCTTCCAGCAGGCGGTGGATGCGATCGCGGCGGCACTCGAGAAGAAAGGCCTCGGAGCCAAGCGCGTGCAGTTCCGGCTGCGCGACTGGGGTATCTCGCGCCAGCGCTACTGGGGCTGTCCGATCCCGATCATTCACTGCGGCGCCTGCGGCGAGGTGCCGGTGCCGGATGAGCAGCTGCCGGTCGTGCTGCCCGAGGACCTGGTGCCCGACGGCAGCGGCAATCCGCTCGCGAAATCGCCGGCCTTCTACCAGTGCAGGTGCCCGAAGTGCGGCGGCGAGGCGCGGCGCGAGACCGACACCATGGACACCTTCGTGGACTCGTCCTGGTACTTCATGCGCTATGCCTGCCCCGATGACGCGCGCTCGATGGTCGATGAGCGCGTCGGTTACTGGCTGCCGGTGGACCAGTACATCGGCGGCATCGAGCACGCGATCCTGCATCTGCTCTACGCGCGCTTCTGGACCAAGGTGATGCGGGATCTGAAGCTCGTGAAATTTGCCGAGCCCTTCACGCGCCTCCTCACCCAGGGCATGGTGCTGAATCACATCTTTTCCTACCAGCCGCCGGGCGGGCGCAAACGCTACTTCAATCCCGCGGACGTCGAGACGCAGCGAGCGCCCGACGGCAGCACCCGCTATGAGGTGCTGGTCGCCGACGGCGACGCGCTCGAGGTGCAGCACGAGGGCATCGGCAAGATGTCGAAGTCCGAAGGCAACGGCGTCGACCCGGAGGGACTCATCGAGCGCTTCGGCGCCGACACCGCGCGGCTCTTCATCATGTTCGCCTCCCCGCCCGAGCAGACGCTCGAATGGTCCGACGAGGGTGTGCAGGGCGCTTCGCGCTTCATCCGCCGGCTGTGGAATGCCGTGTACGAGCACGTCGCCGCCGGCCAGGCGCCGCCGCTCGAGGCCGGCGCGCTCAGTGCGGCGCAGCGCGAGCTGCGGCGCCAGGCGCACCAGGTGCTCGCCAAGGCCACCGACGACATCGGCCGCCGGCGCAACTTCAACACCGCCATCGCCGCGGTCATGGAGCTCCTCAACGCAATCGCGCGGTTCACGGACTCGGGCCCGCAAGGGGGCGCCGTGCGCCAGGAGGCGCTCGGCATCGCGGTGCTGGTGCTCTCGCCCATGACTCCGCACGTGTGCCACGCGCTGTGGAAGGCGCTCGGCCACGCCACCGCCCTGGTCGATGAGAGCTGGCCGAAGCCCGACCCGGCCGCGCTCACCCAGGAGACACACCAGCTGGTCGTGCAGGTGAATGGCAAGCTGCGCGGACACATCGTAGTGCCGGTGGCGGCGGACGAGGCGGCGGTGCGCGCGGCCGCGCTCGCCGACGAGCACGTGCGCAAGTTCGTGGCCGACAAGCCGGTGCGGCGCGTGATCGTCGTGCCCGGCAAGCTCGTCAACGTGGTGGTGTGATGGCGCGCGCGCCGGGCAGTGTGCGCGCCGCCGCCACGCTCGGCTTGAGCTCACTGCTCGCGCTCGGCGGCTGCGGATTCCACCTCGAGGGGCGCACGCCGCTGCCGGCGAAGGTGTTGACTCCCTACCTCGAGGCCGAGGACCGGCAGAGCGACTTCGTGCAGAGCCTCGAGCGGGCGCTGCGCGCGAACGGCGCGCAGCTCGCGCCCGATAGAACCAAGGCCTCCGCGGTCGTGAGCATTCTCAAGGAGAGCTTTAAGCCACGCGTGCTGTCGGTGTCGAACCTCAACCAGCCGAACGAGTACGAGCTCACCTACACGGTGAGCTTCTCGGTCACCGCGGGGGACCAGGAGCTGCTGCCCCCGCAGGAGATCTCCACTACGCGCGACTACAGCTTCGATGCGCGCCTCCTGCTCGCCAAGGGGCACGAGGCGGACATCCTGCGCGGCGCGATGGCCCGGGACCTCGCCGATATGGTCATGCGGCGCCTGGCGAGGCTCTGATATGGCCGTGCCCGGAGCCCCGGCAGCCGGCGCGCCCCGCACGGTCGCCCCCTCATCCGCGGCGGCGCTCACCGCGCTGCCCGAGTTCGGCACGCCCGCGGTGCTGCTTCTGCGCAGCATCGACCGCGTGCCGGTGGCGCTGCTGCTCGATCGCTTCGGGATCGATCTGACGCTGGTCGCGCACGGCGAGGAGATCCCCGGATCCTACTGGGGCGACAGCGAAGCGGGCTTGAAGGGCGAGCGGCTCCATGCGCGGCTCGACACGCCGGTGCATTCGATTCTCCACGAGGCGGCTCACTCCATCTGCATGAGCCCGGAGCGGCGCGCCGGGCTCGATACGGACGCAGGCGGCGACGACC
>JASHQW010000040.1 GCA_030038875.1 Gammaproteobacteria bacterium
GTGAACGCCCTCGAGCTCGAATCACCAGCCCGCACGCGGACTGCCCGAATGAATTAGGGGATGGTGCCGGGAATAGGATTCGAACCTACGACCCGCGCATTACGAATGCGCTGCTCTACCAACTGAGCTATCCCGGCCCCGGGAAAATATTACTGCTTTTTGCGCAGGCGGATCACGAGGTCGATCCCCGCGACCTCGGTGCCCGGCGGAGGCGGGGGCAGGCGGCTGAACTCGACTGCCGGCACAGGAACGTCGATCAGCGCGCCGCTCGTGAGATCGTGAAAGTGGTAATGGGGATCGACGTTGGAATCGAACCAGGCGCGCGAGCCGTCGACCGAGAGCTGGCGGATCAAGCCCCGCGAGGCAAAGAGATTCAGCGTGTTGTACACAGTCGCCTTGGATACGCGGGTACCGTTGTCGCGCAGGTGGGCCAGGATCTGCTCGGCGGACAGATGCTGCGGTACCGACAGCAGCACGGACGCGATCCGCACGCGCTGCGCCGTGGGGCGGATCCCGCAGGCCGACAGGCGACTCTCGCACCGATTCGAGCCGGCGGGGCCGGCGGCTTCCGTGTTCATCATCTGCGCATTATATCTTAGATTTCATGATGTTGGAGCGCCAGCCAGCTTTCCCTCTAGGTGCTTCGCGAGCTCGGCGATGGTCGGGAAGTCGAAGAGCTCGGTAAGGTCGATCTGGCCGGGGTAGAGCCGATCGATCTGCTCGTGGATTTCGATGAGCTTGAGCGAGCTCGCGCCCACCTCGAAGAGGTTGTCGTTCACGTCGACGCGCTTGCCCTCGAGCGCCGCGTCGCAGATCGTCTTCAATTGCTCCTCGAGCTCGCTGCGCTCGCGGTGTGCGGGTCCGCGCTGCGCCGCGCGCAGCGCCGCGAGCTCGGCGAGGTCCGCGTCGAACTCGCCGTCGACATAGCTCTCCTCGAGCAGGTGGCGCTGGATCTTGCCGCTCGTGGTCTTGGGGATGCGCCTGACGGGGATCACCTCGGCGACCTCGAGACCGGTCTGCTCGTTGATGAGCCGCGACACCGCCGTGGCTACGGCCAAGAAGTCCGCGATCGCGCCGCGGTGCAGGACGAACACCACCAGCTGCTCGGTCTCGGCGCGCGGCAAGCGCACACCCGCCGCCACCACCTTGCCGAGCTCGAGGCCCGGCGCGCGCTGGGCTAAGCCCTCGAGGTCATGCGGGTAGTAGTTCTGGCCGTTCACGAAGATGATCTCCTTGGCGCGCCCCGAAATGTAGAGCTCGCCCGCGTGCATGAGCCCGAGGTCGCCGGTGCGCAGCCAACCATCGCCCGTGAAAGCCGCGGCATTGGCCGCCGGGTCCTCGAAGTAGCCGCGCGTCACGTTCTCACCCGTCATGTGCACGTGGCCGATGCGATCTTCCGGAAGCTCCCGGTCGTCGTCGCCGGCGATGCGCACGCGGGTGTAGGGAATCGCCTTGCCCTCGCTCACGAGCTTCAGGGCGTGCGGGTCATCGGCGGCCACCGTCTCCACCGGATCGCCGGGGTTTAGGCGGTGGCGGTTCAGCGTGAGGGTCTTCAAGGGCGCGCCGACCGGCGGGAAGCTCACCGCGAGCGAGGCCTCCGCGAGCCCGTACACCGGGTACATGGAGTTGCGGCTGAGGCGTGCGGGCGCGAGGCGCGTCAGGAATTCGTCGCACAGCTCGACCGAGATCGGCTCGGCGCCGTTGAAGATGAGGCGCACCGCCGAGAGGTCCAGGCCCTCGACCGGCCGGTCGCCCAGCACCTTCAGGTAGTGCTTGTAGCCGAAATTCGGCGAGCACAGGATCGTGGCGCGAATCCGCGAGGCAAGCTGCAGCCACAGCAGCGGGCGGCGGATGAAGAGCTCGGTCGGCATGAGGTGCGAGTGCACCCGGTTGGCGAACATGACGAGGTGGAAGCCGATCAGGCCCATGTCATGGGTGAGCGGCATCCACGAGAGGCTGACGTCGTTCTCGTTGAAGCCGGCCGCTTCGGTCGAGCCGCGCCAGTTCGCGATGATGTTGCGGTGGGTGAGCACCACGCCCTTAGGCTCGCTGGTCGAGCCCGAAGAGAACTGGATGAAGGCGACGTCGTCGGGTTCGGCGCGTTGGATGGCGCCGGCGCGCGAGATGTCGTCGAGATCGTCGACCAGGAAGGTGCGCTTGCGCAGGCTCTCGAATACCTGCGTCTCGCCGGCCTGGGCCGCGAACACACCGATGCGCTCGAGCGAGCGGCGCTCGGTGTACAGCAACGGCGACCCGAGCCGGCGCGCGATCCGCAGCACCTTGTGGCGGTGCTCGTCGCTGATGCCGAGCGCCACCGGCACGGGCACGATGCCGCCGAGGATCGCCGCCCAGAACACGTCGATGAACTGCTCGTTGTTGCCGAGGAACAGGATCAGCTTGTCGCCACGGCGTGCGCCGATGCGCTGCAGGTGATAGAGGATGCCGAGCGCGCGCTCGTAGAGCTCAGCTGCCGAGACGCTGCGCGACTCGTTCTCAGCCTCGAGATAAGTGATGCTGCGCGCGAAGGCGCGGTTCGCCTCGAGCACTTCGGTCAACGTTGTGGCCTTGATCATCGGCGGGGCACCAACCTCATGTGGAGCGGATGACGCGTGCGCAGATTGATCTGCGCCTCGAGCTCGAGCGGCTTGTCCGGCACATACACCAGGCGGTAGCGGCGCGCCACCTTGTAGAGGTGCATGAGCATCTCGTAGAGCGCAAAGGTCTCGCCGATGCAGTGACGCGGACCGGCGGCGAAGGGCATGTAGGCGAAGCGCGGCCGCTCGGCCTCGTGCTCCGGCGCGAAGCGCTCCGGGGAGAACCGGTCGGGCTCCTTCCAGAAGCGCGGGTGCCGGTGCAGCAGATAGAGCGGCAGCAGCACGTTGGTGCCGGCAGGCACCGCGAAGCCGCCGAGCACGTCGGCGGCAACCGTGCGCCGCGACAGCAGCCAGCCCGGCGGATAGAGCCGCAGCGCCTCGTTCACGACCTGGCTCGTCCAGGCGAGCGCCTCCATCTCGGTGAGGCTCGGCGCCGCGAGCTCCGGCGCCGCATCGAGCTCGGCATGCAGCCGCGCCTCCGCCTCGGGATGCTGCGCGAGCAGATACCAGGTCCAGTTGAGCCCGCTCGCCGTGGTCTCGTGTCCGGCCACGATGAGCGTCATGATCTCGTCGATGAGCTCGCGCTCGCCCATCGGCGCGCCGCTCTCCTTGTCGCGCGCCGCCATCAGCATCGCCACGTAGTCGAAGTGCTCCTCGGGCTCGGCCCGGCGCCGCTCGATGAGCTGCGCCACGAGCTTGCTCAGCGAGCGGAACTTGAAGGCGAACTGCAGATCGCGGCTCTGCTCGCGGGTCACCACTTCGAAGGGATTGCCGCCGAGCTGCTGTGTGAGGCGGTCGAGGTCGCGCCCGAAGATCGAGCGCAGCACGATGTCGAGCGTGAGCTCGCTCATCTCGTCGGTGAGGTTCACGAGCTCACCGCGCCGCGCCAGCTCCTCCCAGCGCTCGATGCGGCGATCGTTGGCCGCGGCGATCAGCTGCGCGAATCCGGTGAGCACGCGGCGGTGGA
Organism: Gammaproteobacteria bacterium; assembly: GCA_030038875.1. Taxonomy (GTDB): domain Bacteria; phylum Pseudomonadota; class Gammaproteobacteria; order Steroidobacterales; family Steroidobacteraceae; genus 13-2-20CM-66-19. Next base: position 3,562 of record JASHQW010000040.1, read on the forward strand.
ACAGAGGCTGCATCATGTAGCGCTGGCGTTTCCACAGCTCGCCTTCGCTGGTCATGATGCCCTTGCCGAGCAGGATCTTGACGCGATCCAGCCCGAGGCCCTTGGTGTAATTGCGATGGTTCGAGACCAGCACCCGCTTCACGTCGTCCGGATGATGGATGACATAGGTATAAGATCTGCGTGCCGGGACGAACACGCGATAAGTGTCACCGTGGCGGGCAAACAATTCGATCATGCGCTCCAGCGAATCGTCGGTGGAGCCCACGTCGAATTGCAGCCCGGCCTCGGGAGGAAGAGTTTTCGCGGACGCGGCGGCGGTCATGCAAGCCATTGAAAGCCAAACCTTAATCTTATATCACTCGGACCTGCGCGGTCAGTGGCCGGAAGCCGCTGCGCGCGCGTTCGCACTGAGGCTCCCGTATGCAAAGCGTCTCGAGGTCGCCGCCCACGCAGCCGCTGCGCCCGCGACGCTCGCCGGTGTGGCGCTCGCCGTGCGCGCGCTCGCCGAAGTCACGGGCGCGACGGTCGCGCCCGGCGAGCTCGCCTTTCCGGACGGCGGCAAGCCACGGCTCGCACGCGCGGCGGCGGGTGCGGACCGTGCGCCCGACTTCAGCATCAGTCACTCCGGTCCCTGGGTGGGATGCGCGGCGGTGGCGCACGGGCGAGTGGGTTTCGACGTCGAGCTTGGCACCGCGGCGCGCCTCGCGGCGTGGGCGGCGCGCGAGGCGGCGCTCAAGGCCTGCGGCGCGCGGCTCGAGGAGGCACGCGAGGTCGAGCTCATCGAGGGCGGTGCGCGCTGTCGCGGCGTGACGCTGCAGGCGTTGCCGATCGAGCTCTTTGCCGGCGCCGCGGCCTGTGTCATGACGAGCCTTCCCGTGGCACGCCTCGAAGCGCGCGCGCTCACCCTCGCGGAGCTGTTCGCGTCATGAGCGACGGCGACGACGGAGGCCTGCGCAACACGCTGTATCGCACCTCGACCCGCTCGAGCCGGCGCATGACCCGCGCGCGGCGCGCGCTGTACGCGGTGGCAGCACCCCTCGGGGTGGCGCTCATCCGGGCGTGGTGGCGCACCTGCCGCGTGGTGCGCGTCGAGGGGGAGGAGCACTTGGCGGCGGCGCTCGCGCGCGCGCCTTCGCTCATTCCCTGCTACTGGCACCAGCACCAGCTCTATTGCGGAAAGTTTCTGGTAGAGCAGCGCGCGCGTGGCCTCACTCCGGGGTGGCTCATCAGCCCATCGGTCGACGGGGAGCTCGGCGCCATGATGGTGCGGCGCTTCGGCGGCGCCGTGATCCGCGGCTCCTCGACCCACACCGGCGCCCGGGCGCTGCGCGATTACTATCAGGCGCTCACCCGCGATGCTGTCTCCCCCGTCATCACTCCCGATGGCCCGCGCGGGCCGCGCTTCAAGTTCAAGCCCGGCGCGCTGCTGCTCGCGCAGATGTCGCAGCGTCCCATCCTGCCGATGGCGTATGCGGCCTCGCGCGCCTGGCTCGTGAAGTGGGACAAGTTCGTCATCCCGGTGCCGTTTCTCGCGCGCATCGCCATCGCGGTCGGAGCACCGCGTTACGTCGCGCGCGTGACCGATGCCGCCGGGCTCGAGCGGCTGCAGGGCGAGATGGAGCGGGAGTTGCACCGGTTGTACGCGCGCGCGCGGGATGCGCTCGTGAGGCGCGCGTGAGCTCGGTGCGGACGGAGCTTGCGTCCCCGCGGGCAACGCAGATGCCGCCGCTCGTCATGCGCTGCGGCGCCTTCGGGGACATGGTGCTGCTCACGGTGCTGCTCGAGCAGCTGCATGCGCGCTTCAAGGCTCCGGTGGACGTGATCGCCTCGGGTCCCTGGTCCGAGCCGCTGCTTGCCGGGCATCGGGCTGTCGGACGGATGTTCATCCTGCGCAGCCGCCGCACGCCCTACTGGCTGAGCTCGAGCCAGCGGCGGCTGGTGGCGTGGCTCAAGGCGCGCGGCGCCGGCCCCACCTGGTACTGTGATCGCGGCGAGGGACGCGGGCTGCTCGCGCGCGCACGCATACCCGCCACTTACATCTGCGACTCGACCGAATACCCGTTTCTCACGGGGGAGAATTTCGCGGACCGGTACCTGCGCCTCGGCGCGCTGACCCCCGCGGCCTTCAGCGGCCTGCTGCCGCCCCCGGCCGCGGGAGTGCCGCGCGCGGCCCATCTCGACGTCCCGGACGCGGCCCGCCGCGAGCTCGACGGGTGGCTTGCGGCGCGGGGGCTGGCCGGACGCTCCTTCATGGTCATCCACCCGGGGAGCCGCCACGTCGCGCGGCGGCGGCTGCGGTCGCGCTCCGGAGCAGCCAAATACTGGCCGGAGGAGCGCTGGGCGCAGGTGGTGCGTGCCGTGCGTGCGCGCTGCCCAGAGCAGGCGATCCTCTTCTCGGGGGTGGGAGCCGAGAGCTCCTTCATCGCCGACGTGTTGCGGCTCGCGGGCGTCGGCGACGCGCTGAACGCCGCGAACGACTTGCCGGTGACGCGGCTCCTGGCGCTGCTCGAGCGCGCCAAGAGCTTCATCGCGGTGGATACAGGGCCGGCGCACGCGGCGGCGGCGCTCGGCTGCCCCACGGTGGCGCTGTTCGGGCACATCGATCCCTGGCTGTATCGCCCCGGAGGCGCAATGACTCCTGCCGCCACGCTCACGGGCACGGTCGACGGCAAGCCGAACATCCTCGGCATTGAGCCGGAACGGGTGATCAGCGCGTGGGAAGATCTCACGGGCGCGCGCGCCGCGCGCGCTGTGTGAGCATTCTGTTAACTGACAAGCCTAGTCTCAACAGAGCCTTAGCTTGTAATCCTGTTGCGGTGTGCCAAAATCTTCTCGCATCACGTGCTTTCGTGACGGGATATCACGTCGGGGCGTGACAATTTGCATTAAGCTCGCCCGGTTCGCTAATGAGAGGTCACGGTTAAATGGCGATTCCGCCCCCGCCGGATAAGCCACAGGACTTCACCGCGTCCGACATCCTTTCGGCCGACGCCTGGACGGGCCGGCACACCAAGCCCGCTATCGGACTCGACGTCGCCTGCACCAAGATTGCGGTCGATTTCCAGAACATGCGCCGTGACGAGGTCGACGCCTGCGTCAGGCGCAACCTCGAGCTGCTGCGCGGCGCCACCGGCTGCGACTGCGCCTTTCTCGCCGCGATCCATCCCGATGAGGCCGTGATCCAGGACGTGCAGGTCGCCCGCAGCGCCTTCGCACAGTGCAAGCCCGAGGGGCTCGCGAGCCTCTCTCTCGACGGCTTCCCGTGGCTGAAGGGCCGGCTCGAGCACCTGCGCCTCTCCGAGCTGCGCGACACGAGCTCCCCGCGCAAGGAGCAGGCAGCGGAAGCCGCCAAGCTCGCGGATCTGCAGATCGGCTCGGCGTTGCTCATCGCTTTCCGCGTCCAGGACAAGCCCGCCGGCATCCTCGGGCTCGCGCACACGCTGCCGCGCGGGGCGTGGGACGTGAACCTGCAGCTGCTCATGAAGCTGATCGGCACGAGCCTCGCCACCGGTCTCGAGCGCATTCGCACCGAGGCGCGGCTCGCCAAGCTCGAGGAGCGCACCAATCTGTTCCAGGCCGCTGCCAACGACGGCCTGTGGGACTTCGACGTCGAGAGCAACGAGGTCTTCTTCTCGCCGCGCTGGAAGGCCATGCTCGGCTACGCGGACGAGGA
>JASHQW010000330.1 GCA_030038875.1 Gammaproteobacteria bacterium
CCCGACGCCGACGAACATTTCGACGAACTCCGAGCCGCTGATCGACAGAAAGGGCACCCCGGCCTCGCCCGCCACCGCCTTCGCCAGCAGTGTCTTGCCGGTCCCCGGGGCACCGACGATCAGCACGCCCTTGGGGATCTCCCCGCCGAGGCGCCGATAGCGCTCCGGGTTCTTCAGGAAGTCGACTACCTCCATCAGCTCCTGCTTGGCTTCGTCGATGCCCGCGACGTCGGCGAAGTGCACACCGGTCTCTTTCTGCACGAAGACCTTGGCCTTGCTCTTGCCGATATCGAGCATGCTGCCGAGCTGCCCCGTGCCCATGCGTCGCATGAGCAAGCCCCAGATCAGCACGAACACCAGCGCCGGCGCCACCCAGCCGAGCAGCGTCGAGAGCCAGCGGTTCTCGACCTGTCCCGAGAAGCGCACCTTGGCGGCCTGGAGATCGGCGATCAGGTCGTTGTCCGGAACGCGCGCGGTGATGAACGCCTGCTGCTCGAGGTTGTCGTGTGGCAGGGACTTCGCCACCTCGGCGGGCAGCAAGGCGCCGGCCCCGCGCAGATCGGCGGTCCCGGTGAGCGCCTCGTCGCCGATCAGTACCTCCTTGATTTTGCCGGCGTGCAGCAGCGTCTTGAAGTCGCTGTAGGCCAGCGTCTCCACATGGCGGTTGAAGAGCAGGCTCTGCAGCGCGAGCATCGCCACCACGGCGAATACGAAGTACCAGATCGAGAAATTGTGTCGGGTGTCCATGGGATAGCTTCGGCGAGCCTGGTCACACCGAGGATGCCCGCGGCTCGGGCACGCCGGCGTAGTACTCGAGACACTCCTCCTCACGTCCCCTGACGATGCGCCGCCCGCGCAGCGGCCCGCGTTCCGCCGTGATCACCGTGCATTGGCGCTCGACGGCTCCAGCGCCATCGTAGTAAAGGACGACCCACTCGCGGGTCCGCGCGAGCTCGTGAGCGCGGGCAGTGTTGGAGAAGAGAGCCGTGTACTCGCGCCCGCCGCGACGGGCGTGCAGCACGGGGAGCCAGGCCTCGTGCCGCGGATTGAAGCGCCGCGGAGCGATCCGCGGCAGTGAACCGTGGCCGGCCTCCTCGCGATATTGCCGGTCGACATCCAGTACCTCGGCGATGTCCGGGCCCGAGGCGAGGTCGGGCGCCGGACGCAGGCCGGCGCGCCCCAGCCGTCCCGCGAGCGCATCGCGCACACCGGTGAGGCGCTTGGCCCGCATGCCGAGGCGCTCGAGCCGGCCGTCGTGGGCCGCGCACTCGAGCTCCTCCAGCGTATCGATGCCGAGCCGCTCGTGGATGTGTTGCGCGGTCTTCGCGCCGATACCCGGTACGCTCGCGAGCAGCTCGACCGGGTCACTGTCGCCTCGGAGCCGCTCGAGCATGGGCAGGCGTCCGGTCACTACTAGCTGGTAGATCGCCCGCGCCAGGCGCTCGCCGATGCCCGGAAGCTTCGTCAGCCCGGCAACGCCCTCATGGTTCACCACTTCGCCGATGGGCTGCGGCCAGCTGCGGAGCGTGCGGGCTGCTGCGCGGTACGCGGCGAGGCGATAGGGGTTGGCATTCTGCCCGGCGAGGATCTGGGCAACCTCCTCGAGCCGGGTCGCAATCTCGGCGTTCAAGGGGAGCGCGGTGGAGGGCAGCGTCTTCAAGCCTTTAGGTCCCGGCGGCAGCGCCTGCCGGCAGCATGCAACCGGCCCGCGGGGCGCGACATACGCGTCGCTACGTATGCCGCCGCGGGTAGTCCGCTGGCGGGGCGGGGACGGCGAGGCGCAGACTGCCCCGGACAGCGAGGTGACGCCTGTGCCGCAAGTGAGCGCGGGAATCCTGCTCTATCGCCGCACCAGCCTCGGCACGCAGGTGTTTCTGGTGCACCCCGGCGGACCCTATTGGGCGCGCAAGGATGAGGGCGCCTGGTCCGTCCCGAAAGGCCTGGTCGACGCCGGCGAGGACGAGCTCGCGGGCGCGCGTCGTGAGTTCGAGGAAGAGACGGGCTTCAGAGCTCCCATGGGCTCCGAGCAGACTCTCGGGAGCTTTCGCCTGCCGAGCGGCAAGCGCCTCCAGGTATGGGCGGTCGAAGGGAACTGCGACGCCGCGGCATTGCGCAGCAACCTCTTTAATATGGAGTGGCCGCCCGGCTCGGGCCGCACCCGGCAGTTCCCGGAGGTAGACCGCGGCGCATGGTTTGATCAGGCAGCGGCCGTGCGCAGGATCGCGCCAGGCCAACGGGCGGTCCTCGAGCGCTTCTACGCGGAGTACGGCCGGCCGCAGCCGTGAGATCCCTGTTCCGTGAACTGGCGCACTTCCCGCGTTAATTTTTGTAAATAGCCGCCGGGTGTTGCGTCAAGTTTGGCGGGCCGTTTCCGCTAACTGCCATGGGAAAACAGCGTCCCGCCCCGCGTGCGCCCTCGGCGTGCGCGGCGGGGGCGCGCGACCGAAAGGCGGCAGCGTGTTGTTCGGGTCATGGCGGAAAAGACACAGCGGCGGCTGGCGTGCCGGCTTCATGCGCGGTGAGCGCGAGACCGCGCTGGCGATCGTGAGGAGTGCCAAGGGCCAGCGCCCGCTCCTGCGCCACTGCGCGGTCCACCCGACGATCGAGATCCAGGCCGCACACGTGCTCGCCCCCTTGAGCCGCGCGCGCGAGCTTGCCGGGGCCGCCGTCAGCGGGATCCTGAACAGCGCCGACTATCAGCTCGTCATGGTCGAGGCGCCCGAGGTGCCCGCCGAGGAGCTGAGGTCCGCGGTCCGCTGGCAGCTGCGCGACATCGTCAATTTCCCGGTCTCCGAGGCCGTCATCGACGTCTTCGAGATCCCGGAGCCCGCACGCTACGTCGAGGCCCGCATGGTATTTGCCGTCGCGGCGCGCGCCGCGGCGGTGAACGACATCGTGGAGCTCGTGAAGCCGCGGGCGCGCGGCTTCGACGTGATCGACATCCCGGAGCTGTGCCTGAGAAACCTGAGCGCGCTCCTGCCCCAGGAGGAACGCGGGGTGGCGCTGCTCGCCCTCGGCGAGGGCTTCGCGCAGCTGGTCGTCACCTGCCAGGGAGTGCTCTACCTCGCGCGGCGCATCGATCTCTCGCAACGCTCCGAGGTGCTCTCCCTCGATGGCAACGCCGACACCGACTCGCTCTCCGTCGAGCTGCAGCGCTCGCTCGACTACTACGAGAGTCACTACGACCGCGCACCGATCTCGGACATCCTCATCGCCTCGGGGGATGAGCGCGCCGAGCGCCTCCTCGCGCCGCTCTCGGCCGCCACGGGCCGGACGGTGCGGCTCTTCGATGTGCACGAGCTCTTTGACCTGGCGCCCGGGATCGAGCCGGACATGCATTTCCTCGGGTTGGTCGCGCTCGGCGCGGCCCTTCGCAGCGGACGGGCCGGCTCATGAAGCCGGTTCGACAGCAGATCAACCTGTACCAGCCGGCAGCCCCGGTGAGCAGCGCTTCGTTCTCGACGGCGGGCGCCGCGCGCGTCGGCGCGCTGGCGGTCGCGTGTCTCGCGGCCGTCTGGGGCTACAGCGCCTGGCGGGTCGCGCGCCTCGCGCGCGCGGTGCATTCGCTCGAGGAACAGCAGCAGCGGCAGGGCGCCACGATCGCCGCCCTCAATGCGGCGCGTGCCGCCGACGTCTCCCCCGTGCAGCTGCAGGCGCGCGTCGCCTCGCTCACCGCCGACCTCGCGGTGCGCACCCGCACGCTCGAGATCCTGCGCGGCGGCACGGCAGGTCAGGTCGGCGGCTTCTCGGCGCGGCTCGCCGCGCTGGCGCGCCGTCCCATGCAGGGGCTGTGGATCGATCACGTGGTGCTCTCCGGCATGACGGAGTCGATGAGTGTCGGCGGCACGGCACTCGACCCCGATCTCGTGCCGCGCTACCTGCGCGGGCTCGCCGACGAGCATGCGCTCGCCGGAGCGCGTTTCGATGAGCTCGTGATCGAGCGGCCTGCTGCCGAGCACCCGCAGGAGGCGAGCCACACGACACCGGCAGCGCCTCCAGTGTTCGATCAGAGCTTCAGGTTCCGCGCCGAGAGCGGCGCGCTGCGTGCGCCGCCCGCCACGGAGAAAACCTCGTGAAGCTCCCCCCTTACATGAGTGTGCTGGCCGGGAAGTTCGACCGGCTCAGCCAGCGGGAGCGGCTGTTTGTTCTCGCGGCGGTGCTCGCGGTGCTCGTGGCCGCCTTCAAGTCGCTGGTCCTCTCGCCGATCGATGCACGCAGCGCCGCGCTGTCGCAGCAGCTCGCGGGGCTTGAGACCGGGATCAACGAGACCGCGAAAGCCGCCACTGCCGATGCGATCACGGCGGCCTACGCGCAGGAAGCGGATCTCAAGGCGCGCCTCGCGGCCGTCAATGCGGAGTTGAGCTCCCAGTCGGCGGGCATGATCGCGCCGGAGCGCATGGCGGAGGTCATTCACGACGTCCTGAGCCGCCAGCAGGGCGTCAGGCTGGTGAGCCTGCGCAATCTCGAGGCGATCAAGCTGCCGCTCGATGCCGCGGGCGAGAGCGCCGCGAACACGGCACGACCCTACGAGCACACGGTCGAGATCGTCCTCGAGGGCCGCTATCTCGACGTGCTCGCCTACCTTCAGGCGCTCGAAGCCCTGCCGTGGCGCTTCTACTGGCGGCGGCTCGAGCTCACGAGCACTCACTATCCCATGAACCGCGTCCGGGTCGAGCTCGGCACCGTCAGCATGGGGAGCGACTGGATCGGTCTATGAGAGCGCGCATCCGCATCATCGTGCTCAGCGTTCTCCCGCTGCTGGCCTCGGGCGCCGCGGCACGCGCCAATGGGCTCGTCGATCCGACGCGGCCCGCGGGCGCGACGGATCCCGTCGCGGCGGCGCCCGAGCCGGGCGAGGTGCGGGTGCAGGCGATCATCCGCCGCGACGGCTCCCGCGTCGCGGTCGTCGACGGCCGCGTGGTGCACGCGGGTGATCGCATTGCCAGCGTCACCATCGAAGAGGTAACGCCGGACGGCGTTCGCTATTCACTGGACGGCAGAAGCCGCTTCGCGCGGCTCAAGTGTCCGACTCCGCTCACGGTGCGCCACGGCGCCCCAGCTCAAAGAGGCCTGCCATGAGACGACTGACCGCAGTGATCCTGGCCGCGATCCTGGCCTGCGCCGCCCTGGGCGCTGCCACTGCGGAGCCAGCCAACGTGAGCACGACGGGCGAGGGCGCCGAGGCGCGCTTCGATGTGACGGTTGACAACGCGCCGGCACAGCCCTTCTTCCAGAGCCTGGTCGAGGGCACGCGTTACAACATGCTGGTGCACCCCGAGGTGAGCGGCCGGATCAGCCTCAAGCTCCGTCAGGTCACGCTCGAGGAGGTGCTACAGGCGGCACGCGACCTCTACGGGTACGACTATCGGCGGACGAGCACCGGGTTCCTGGTGCTGCCGGCGATCGTGCAGGCGCGCGTGTTCCATCTGAGCTACCTGGACCTCAAGCGCTTCGGGGTGTCCAACACACGCATCAGCTCAGGCCAGGTCACCCAGAGCGGCAGCAACTCGACCTACGGCAACAACGTGAGCGGCGGTCCGCAGACCTTCAGCCAGGGGGGCACCGACCCGTTGGGGAGGCCGATGGATGTGACCGGCACCTCGGTCGTGACACGGGGAGACTCCGATTTCTGGAAAGGGATCGAGGCGGACCTCCATGCCCTCATCGGCTCGCAGCCCGGACGGAGCGTGGTGATCAACCGGCAGTCCGGCCTCATCGTCGTGCACGCCATGCCGAATGAGCTGCGCGACGTTGCCGAGTACATCGAGCAGACCGAGCGCACGGTGACACGCCAGGTGGTGCTCGAGGCAAAGATCGTCGAGGTCGACCTGAGCGACGGCTATCAGGCGGGCATCAACTGGGCGCAGCTCCTGCAACGCGGCGCCAGCACCTACATGGTCGGTCAGTCGGCGCCGCAGGGCGGCTTCCAGGCGAACCCGTTCACGACCCAACCGTCGACCAATCCCTACCTGCCGGCGACCGCGAGCGGCGGCGTGAACGTGCAGCCGGGCACCACGACCCCGGTCACGGGCTTCATCTCGAATCCGCTCTCCGGCGCCTTCACGCTCGCGGCCAACTTCGCCGACTTCAACGCCTTCATCCAGCTCTTGAGCTCCCAGGGCAACACGCGCGTGCTCTCGAGCCCACGCGTCTCGACGCTGCACAATCAGCAGGCGATCATCAAGGCCGGCACGGATGAGTTCTTCGTCACGGGCGTACAGAGCAATACCGTGACCGGCACCGCCACCTCGACCTCGCAGAACGTGCAGCTGACGCCGTTCTTTTCCGGCGTAGCGCTCGATGTGACGCCGCAGATCGATGGCGAGGACGCGGTGATCCTGCACATTCATCCGACGATCAGCGAAGTGACCGACCAGACGAAGACGCTCACCGTACAAGGGTCCGTCGACACGATCCCGATGGCGCTCAGCCAGATCCGCGAGTCCGACAGCATCGTGCGCGCCAAGAGCGGCCAGCTGGTCATCATCGGCGGCCTGATGCGCGAGGAGCTCGACAAGACCAACTACAAGACGCCGATCCTCGGCGACATCCCGGGCCTCGGCAATCTCTTCAAGAGCGTGCAGACCCAGCGCACGACGGTCGAGCTCGTGATCCTGCTGCGCCCGATCGTGGTGGCGGATTCCGACTGGCCAGCGCTCATCAATGAGCCGGCCAAGCGGCTGCACGATCTCAACAAGAGCGGCGACTTTGGCCCGCTCGACTACCCGCCGCCCGCCGATGCCGCAAGGCCGCAGTCGTGAGCACCGAGGCCAGGAAGCGCCGCATACGCTTAGGGGAGCTGCTGCTCGAGCAGCGGCTGATCACTGAGGAGCAGCTGAAGAAGGCGCTCGGTGAGCAGAAGCGCACGGGCCTGAAGCTCGGGCGCGTGCTGACCGACTTAGGGTTCGTGTCGGACCAGGTCATTCACGAGGCGCTCGCCAAGCACCTGCAGATCCCGTTCGTCGACGTGCGGCACATGCAGCTGACGCCCGCCACCGTGCGGCTCCTTCCCGAGGTGCACGCACGGCGCTTCCGCGCCCTGGTCCTCAAGTCCGACACGCAGGGACTCACCGTCGGCATGTCGGATCCGACCGATCTGCTCGCCTACGATGAGCTGGCGGCGCGCCTGAAGCGCCCCCTGAAGCTCGCGCTGGTGCGCGATGCGGACCTCATGAAGGTCATGGACGTCGTCTATCGGCGTACGGACGAGATCGCCTCCATCGCGCACGAAGTCGGCGAGGAGCTGCGCGAAGGCGACATCGACCTGGCGCGCCTCGCGGCCGATGAGGGCTCACCCGACGCGCCCGTCATCCGCCTCATCCAGACGATCTTCCAGGACGCCGTGCAGATGCACGCCTCCGACGTGCACATCGAGCCCGCCGAGAGCGTGCTGCGCGTGCGCCAGCGGGTCGACGGCAACCTGCAGGAGCAGGTGATCGACGGGCGGCGCGTGGCGAGCGCGCTGGTGACGCGCCTGAAGCTCATGAGCGGCCTCGACATCGCCGAGAAGCGCCTGCCGCAGGACGGGCGCTTCTCCGTGAAGATCAACGGCAAGTCGATCGACGTGCGCGTCGCCACCATGCCGACGCAATACGGCGAGACCATGGTGCTGCGCCTGCTGGATCAGTCGACCAACCTCCTGAGTCTCGATGATCTCGGCATGCCGGAAGCGCTGCTCGCGCGCTTCCGCGCCCTCATCGAGCGCAGCGCCGGCATGGTGCTCGTCACTGGTCCCACCGGCAGCGGCAAGACCACCACTCTCTACTCGGCGGTCAGCCACCTGAATCGCACCGACACCAAGATCATCACGGTCGAGGATCCGGTCGAGTACCGGCTCGACCGGGTGAACCAGGTGCAGGTCAATCAGAAGATCGGCCTCGACTTCGCGCGCGTGCTGCGCACGACGCTGCGGCAGGATCCGGACGTCGTCCTGATCGGTGAGATGCGCGATCGCGAGACGGTCGACATCGCGCTGCGGGCCGCGATCACTGGGCACCTGGTGCTCTCGACGCTCCATACCATGGGCGCCATCCCCACGATTCACCGCCTGCTCGATATGGGCGCGGCCGGCTACATGATCGCGGCCTCCGTGCAGGGGATCATCGCGCAGCGCCTCCTTCGGCGGGTCTGCGAGTCCTGTGCGCGTCCCACCGAGGCGAGCGACTCCGAGCGAGCATGGCTCGCTGCCCGTCCCGGCACGCGCGCTCGTGCTCTCGAGCTTCGAATCGGGGCCGGCTGCACCTACTGCAATCTCTCGGGCTACCGTGGCCGGGTCGCCGTCTACGAGCTGCTCGAGATCGACCGCACCCTGGCGGAGGCCATCCGCCGGGGCGACCTGCGCGCGCTCGATGAGGCCGCGCACGCGCGCCCCGACTATGTCTCCCTCACCCAGAGCGCGGTTGAGCTCGCGACGCGCGGCATCACGACACTCGCCGAGGCGATCGCGGTCACGAGCGGACTGGAGGAGGAGGAGGACTTGAGCGGTGTGACCGCCTCCTGGCGCTCGCCATTTGCCGCCTCGCGCGGCGATAGCTTGCTGGCAGACGTGCTGAGCGAGAGCGCCGCCGCCAGCGGCTCCGGGGGTGAGCGTACTTAAGGCCGCGCGCCCCTGAGAGGGCCGCACTGCCTTGAGGCGCGCACTTTGCTCACGTGACCGTCTACGCCTACATCGGCCGCTCGACGCGCGGCGAGTCCGTGCGCGGCGCCATGGAGGCCGACTCACCCGATGGCGTAGCGGCGCGCCTCAGCCAGGGCGGGATCATCCCGGTCGATATCCGCGCCGCGGGTGCCGCCGCAGCCGGCGCGAGCGCCGGCATGGGCGAGCTCGGCCGGCGCTTGGGTCTGGGCAAGCCGCGCACCGCGGACCTGATCCTCTTCACCCGCCAGATGTACACCATCACCAAGGCGGGCATTCCGCTGCTGCGCGGGCTGCGCGGCATCTCCGGCACGACGCACAACCTGGTCCTGCGCACCGCGCTCGAGGATGTGCTCTCGAGCCTCGAGGGCGGGCGGGAGCTCGCCGTGAGCTTCGCGCGACATCCGCAGATCTTCTCGCAGCTCTACGTCGGCCTGATCGCGGTCGGGGAGGCAACCGGAACGCTCGAGGGATCCTTCGAGCGGCTCGGGCAGTATCTCGCCCAGGAGCAGGACATCCACGACCGCGTCAAGGGCGCGGTGCGCTATCCGCTCATCGTCATGGCCGCGATCGCGATCGCGATCGGCGTCATCACGGTGTTCGTGATCCCGAAGTTCGCACCGCTCTTTCAGGCGCTTGGCGACCACGTTCCCCTGCCGACCCGCATCCTCATGGGGACCTCCCGCCTCGCCCGGGCGTACTGGCACGTCGGGATCGCGCTCGCCGCGCTCCTGGCGCTCGCCGTCAACCGGCTCATCGCCACCGAGCGCGGGCGCTACCGCTGGCACGAATGGAAGCTGCGCATCCCCGTGCTCGGCAGGTTGATGCAACAGGCAATTCTGGCGCGCATCTCGCGCACGCTGGCCGTGTCGCTCAATGCGGGCATGCCGATGCTGCAGACGCTCACCACCATCGCGCGCAGCGCCGGCAATGACTACATGAGTGAGCGCGTGCACAGCCTGCGCGAGGCGGTCGAGCGCGGCGAGCCGCTGGCGCGGGCGGCAGCCGTAGGTGAGCTGTTTCCGCCGCTCGTGCTGCAGATGATCGCGGTGGGCGAGGAAACCGGTGAGCTGCCCGATCTCCTCGAAGAGGTAGCGGGGTTTTATGAGCGCGAGGTCGATTACACCGTCAAGAACCTGAGTGCGGCCTTCGAGCCGATTCTCATCACCTTCGTCGGCGGCATCGTGCTGATCCTGGCGCTTGGAGTGTTCCTGCCGATGTGGGATCTGATCGCGAAGGTCGGCAGCGGGCATTGACGGCGGGAGAGGGCCCGGATGCGCCGGTGGGCGCGGTGTGACCCGGTTCACGATCTCTGCACTTGAGGCCGGTGCGCTCCCCAAACGCCCCTGCAGAAGGTGGCGCATCGGCCGCTATATGACATTGGGTAACAAGTTCTTTGCCTTTCGTACATCTAGCGGAGACGGTCCCATGCATCGCACACTGCAACGCGGCTTCACGCTCATCGAGCTGGTGGTCGTCATTGTCATCCTCGGCATCCTGGCTGCCTTCGCCGTGCCGCGTTTCATGGGACTCGAGACCCAGGCGCGCATCGCGTCCGTCAACTCGCTCGCCGGGACCCTCGCCAGTGCCGCCTCCATGGCGCACAGCCTCTACATGGCGGAGGGCAATCCCGCGAACCCGGTGACGATCGACGGCCAGAGCATCAACTTCACCAACGCCTATCCGGATGCCGCGAGCATCGGGCTGCTGCTCGCACCCGGCACGCTGACCACCAACAACCTCGCCGGGGCCTTCACGCAGACTGGCGGCAAGTTCACCCTGAATGGTGCGACCACCCCGGGGCAGTGCGCCGTGCAGTACACCAACGCTGCGGCCGGAGGAGATCCGACGATCGCGACCGTGCCGGCCGGCCTCGGCGGCGGCACACCGCAGGTCACCGGCGGCTGCTGAAGGCTGCGGCGCGCAGCGCGCGCCTGCCTTGAGGCATCGGGAGCCGCGTATGGGACCTGACACCCTGCGCGGCTTCTCCTTGATCGAGCTGGTCACCTGCATCGTGATCCTCGCGATGCTGGCGGCGCTCGCCGGCCCGACCTTCGTCGGTACCCAGCCCTTCGACCAGCGCGGCTACATCGACGAGCTCGCCGGCGCGCTGCGCTACGCGGAGGGGGTGGCGGTCGCGACCGGCTGCGACGTGCAGCTAAGGGTCACTCTCACAGGCTACACGGCCATGCAGCGCGCCGCCGCGGGCAACACCTGCGCGGCGGCCGGCGCCTATACGACGCCCGTGGTGCGCGCCGACGGCACAGCTGTGAGCGGCGCACCGCCCACGGACGCCAACGTCACCGCCGGCGGCACCATCGTCTTTGGTCCCACGGGCGCCGTGGCGAACCCGCCGCCGCCCGCGTTCGTCGTCGGCAGCTTCACGCTGAGCGTCGACCAGACGAGCGGCTTCGTCACGGTGCAATGACATGCGGCGCACTCCCGAGAGCGGCTACACGCTGATCGAGCTCGTGGTGGCGATCGTGGTGCTGGCGATCGCGGTCGCCGGGGTGATCGCGGGACTTGCCGCGGTTGCGGTGAATAGCGCCGATGACATGGTGAGCGAGCAGGCGAATGCCATCGCTGCGGCCTATCTCAATGAGGTGCTGCAGAAGCCCTTTGGTGCCAACGACGGCCAGGCCCTGAGGCCCAACCTCGACGTGGTCGACGACTACGCGGGCCTGACCAACGTCGGTGTGCAGGATCAGACCGGCAGCGCGGTGGCGGGCTTGAGTCAGTTCACCGTCGTGGTGACGGTCACCCCGACCGCCTTGGGCGCCGTGCCGGCGGCCGAGGCGCGCGAGGTCGATGTGACCGTGACCTACCCGGGCGGTCTCAGCGTGCTGAGCGGCTATCGGACGCAGCACCCATGAGCCGCTCGCGCAGCGCCGGCTTCACGCTCATCGAGCTCGTGGTGGTGATCGTCATTGCCGCGATCGTCGCGGTCTTCATGGTGTTCTTCCTCGCCACCCCCGTTGAGTCCTATTTCGCGCAGACACGCCGCGCCGATCTCGTCGACTCCGCCGACCGGATCCTGCGCAGCGTCGGAACCGACGTCCGCACGGCGCTCCCGAACAGCCTCCGTCAGAGCGCGGGCGGCGGCGTCGTTGCGCTCGAGCTTCTCGCAACGAGCGGTGTCGCGCGCTACTACGGCGCAGGCGACAAGCAGTACCTGGGCGGCACGCAGGAGCTCACCGAGGAGCTCGCGATCCCGGGGCCCGACCAGAGCTTCTATACGCTCGATCTCTTCGCCCCGGCGAGCGCCGGCAGCTACCTCGCGATCGACAACCAGGTCCCGCCGCTCGCCTATACCTCGGGCGCCGGCGTCATGACGCCCCCGGGCACCACCTTTACGATCAATCCAGTCGGCGCGACCGCCGAGGACCAAGTGCAGTTTCCCACTGCCCCGGGCATGAACTTCGTCCAAGCCTCTCCCACCCACAGTGTGTTCGTGGTCTCAGGTCCCGTCAGCTATCTCTGCGACACGAACGCCCAGACGCTCGAGCGCTATACGGGCTACACGCCCGCGGCCGCGCAGCCGACGACCAGTGCGCAGCTCCTCGCGGCGGGTGCCACCGCAGCGCTCATCGCGGACAACGTGAGCGCCTGCAGCGTGACGCTGGTCGCGGCACCCGCCTCGGGAAAGTTCAATCAGCTCGTGATTCTCGACGTCACCCTCTCGAACAGCGGCGAGATCCTGCCGCTGTTCGATGAGGTCGCTGCGGAGTATCTGCCGTGAGCCGCTCATATAAAGGAGTGCGGCACGGCCGCCGGCCGCTGGCCGGGTCCGGCCCGCGCGCCGTCCGCGGCTTCGCCCTGATCGCCGCTGTCTTCGTGATCCTCGTGCTGGCCGCGCTGGCCGCGTTCGCGGTGCGGGTCGGTGCGACGCAGCAGCAGACCGCCGACTTTACGCTCCTCAACGCACGGGCCCAGGCCGCCGCGGACTCAGGCATCGAGTTCGGGACCAACCAGGCACTCGTTCATGGCAGCTGCGCGGCGTCGACGACGCTCAATCTGACCGCCATCGCGCTCCAGGGCTTTACCGTGACTGTGACCTGCACGATGACCAATCACCAGATTGGAGCCGCGCCCACGACCTATCACGCCTATGCGCTCACTTCGGCGGCTCAGCTCGGGACTTACGGCACCTCCGGGTACGTGGCGCGTACGGCCGTACGCACGGTGACCGACGCGCCCTGACGACAGGCTCAGTCGTCGTCCGGATCGACCGGGGGCCGGTGGTCGTTGAGGAAGAAGGTGGCATCGAGCCGTGCGGCAATCGCGTGAAAGGTCGAGGGGGACTGGGTGAGGTTGAAGCAATCGGAGAGATCATCGGCCGCGCGGTCCGCGTAGCCCAGGGACGGGAGAGCAAAGGTCGTCTCGATGAGCTTGAGGATGCTGCCGAAGTATGGGCGCGAGTGCAACGGTCTGGCCCGGCTACCGGCTGTGCGCTCATCTCGGTCATTGGCACGAGGTCAGCCGACGGCCCGCTGTCCCGTCAGCGTCAGTGATCGAGCAGACTGCCGAGCGGCGCGACGTGCCCGAGCTCGGCCGGCCGGTCAAGGACCGGCGCGCCGCGCGGATCCCGAGCAGGTGGCGGCACGCCCGAGGTGTCGATGTACCAGTTCACGAGCCGGGCCTGAAGCTCTGCCTGCAGCTCGCGCAGCGAGCCGTCCCCATAGAGATTGTTCTCCAGCCGCGGATCCTGCAGGCAATCGTAGAGCTCGCTCTGGTCGTTCGGGCGGGCGATGTACTTGTAGCGCGGCGTACGCACCGCGGCACAGCGGGTCACCGTTTCGGGGCGGGCGTTCTGCAGCCGCGTCTTCGGGCCGTAGAGGCCCTCGATGATCGGCTCGAAGGCCTGCGGCTCGTAGGTGTTGTAGCCGCCCTCGGTGAAGGCCGCGCGTTGCGCGTCTCCCGGCGCGCCGTCAAGCTGCGGCAGGAGGCTGCGCGCGAAATGGGTATGGGTCGCGCGGGTCCCGGCCAGGTCGAGACAGGTCGCCATGAGGTCGTAGAGCTCGATCAGCTCGCGCGACACATTCCCCGGCGTCCCGCCGGGAATGCGCGCGATCATCGGCACGTGGGTCAGACAGTCCTCGAGTCCCGCCGGCCACTTCTCCACCAGTCCGTAGTCGCCGCCGTAGTCGCCGTGATCCGAGCACACCCACACGGCGGTATCGCGGTCATGAGCCGTGCGGTCCAGCGCCTCGAGCAATTCGCCGAGCAGCCAGTCGGCGTACGTGACCTGCCCGTAGTAAACCGCCCGCACCTTGCGGAGCTCCGCCTCCGTGACCTGGTTCAGGCCGCTCACCTCCCGCAGCGCTCTGTGGAACAGCGGCCGCCGGGGAAGGTCCGCCGGCGGCAGCGCGGGAATGTCCGCGGGACGATACAGCTCGTAGAAGTCGGCGCTGATCGTGTAGGGAGGATGCGGCTCGAAGAGCGCGAGGAAGATGCAGAACGGCCGCTCGGGCTGGCGCCGCTCGAGCACCCGGATGGCCAGTTGGATCGCCGCGTAGTCCCCGGTGCCGTGCCGCTCGCCGGACGGCGGCAGCAGCATCGTGGTCGGAAACTGCGGTCTGTCGATGGCGGCAAATTCCTCGACCGGGCTGCGGGGATTGCGCCATTCGGTGACGCTGCTGGCGAGGGTCTCCGGCGCCAGCATATCGTTCTTGCCGAACATGAAGACGTCATAACCCGCTTGCCGCAGATACCTGAACAGGTTCGGCTCGTCGGGCTTGAGAAAATCATAGAGGCTGCGGTGTCCGCGTACGCTCGTCGGCCAGCCGGTCGCCATGCTGCAGCGCGAGGCGCCACACACCGGGAACTGCACGTGGCAGTTCTCGAACCGTGTCCCGGTGCGCGCCAGACGATCGAAATTCGGTGTCCTGACCAGCGGGTTCCCGTAGCAGCCGAGGGCATCCGCGCGCAGCTCATCGGGCATGAAGAGGATGATGTTGGGGCGCGCGCGGCCGCGAGACGGCGCGCTCTGCGGCGCGCTCGTGCCGGCCGCCGCGGCGGATTTCTTCACCGACCAGCCGAGCGCCACCGATGCCGCGGCGCTCAGCAGCTCGCGACGGCTCCACTTCGGTGCGGCGAAACTCACGACGAGAGGCTAACGCTGCCGTCGCCGCGCGTCACGCCGCTCGCGTGCCGCTCACTGGGCGTCGAGCCCGAGCACTCGCGCGATCCGCCGGGCAACGGCCAGGGGATCTCCCCGGGGGCGGTCCGGGTAACGTTGAGTGCCGCGATTCCAGGCTTCGCCGAGCGCGAACCAGTCGATGGGCGCGGGCGGGCGGCCGGTACGCAGCTCCTCGTCGAGCGACCTGAAGTAAAGTGCCCAGCGGGCACGATAGTAGTCGTGCACGAGGCCGGCCCAGTCCCGGTTGCCGTAGTCATGCAGGTGGGCATCCTCGCTCGCCTTGCGGTCTCCCCAGGTCGTGAGGATCGAGCGCGCGTCGTAGTCGAGTCGCGTGCGCTCCTCGGGGCTCGCCGCCCAGGGGCGGACGCGGGCGAGCCAGGAACCGACCATGAAAGAGCGGTGGGTCGCGAGCAGGCGGTCCTCGAGATCCATGAGCTCGAGCCAGCGCGTCGTCAACTCCCGAAAGCGCGCGCGCTGCCGCGAATCGTAGGCAGCTTTGATCTGCGGCAGCAGCACGCGACTCTCGTTGGCGAGCGTCTGGCGCGCGACGTCGACCAGATCGTAGGCGCTGTTGCGCAGCTGCGGTGCGGCGCGCAGCAGCTCCGGCAGGGCACGCTTGAACGCCTGGGCGTCGTAGCGCATCGCCTCCGGCGACCAGTTCGAGGCGCGGTTCGCGGTCAGACTGGGCTGGGCATTGAAGAGGGACTCCTGCGCCGCGTCGCGCTCGCTGTTGAAGACCACGTCGTCGATGCGGATGTCGTAGGCGGTGTCCGTGAGCACCTGCCACGCTGCCGACGCGTGCGGCTCGGCCGCGCCATAGCGGCGTTGCGCGTAATCCGCGGTCCAGCGCGCGACATCGAGCGGGGCATCGCGCCAGGCCATTTCGGTGAAGAGATCGAAGGCGAAGGGATTGGTATCCATGCCCTCGGTGAACACCGCGGTCCCTGCCATGTTCGCGTTGGTGCGCCCCAGGCGCTGCAGGCGGGCCGTGATGTTGCCGACGTTCGCGCCGAGGGTGGTGCGGCCGCCGAACTCCCAGATGCCGCCGAACAGGAACGGCGCACCCTGGAAGTCCCTCTGGCGGTCGTTGCGCGGGACACGGTCGTGATCGATGTCGATGATGAGCAGCTGCGCGCGCTCGACACCGGCCAGCAGATCCTGGCGGGGGTTGCCCTGCCAGGCGAGCATCATCCAGCTCGCGCCGGGATGGGCCGCGAGCAGCGCCCCCTGCACGGCGCGCGCCGCGGAGGGCACCGGAACGTCGCCGGGGTCGCCGCCCTCCTGGAAGACTTCCATGTCGTAGAGGCTGCTGTCGCCGAAGAGGTCGTGCTGATGGCGGTAGAACGTCGCCGCCAGTCGGGCGAAAAGCGGATCGCGCGGATCGAGCCAGTCGGGCCGCGTGAAGCCCGCCCATTCTCCCTGCGGAACGACGTGGGCGTCCGGGAACCTGCGGCGGAAATCCCCGGGAACGATGCCGTAAAAGCCGGGCAGCACGGGTGTGATCCCGAGCGCGCGCAGCCGCGCGACGATCTGCTGCGCGGACGCGGCGCGCTTTTGCAGCAATTGGCGGCTGATCGGGCCGTCGAAGCAGCAGAGGTTGCCCATCAACTGCCAGTTCTGATGTGCGGGCTGCGTGATCCAGGCGCGGATCTCGCGGTCGGAGTAACCGAAGTCGCGGAACGTCTGATAGAGCACCAGGTCGGTACCGCGCTCGATGAGCACGGCGTTCACGCCCGACAGGGCGAGAAGGTCGATCTCCCGTTGCCAGCGCGGCCAGTCCCAATAGGGCGAGGTGTAGCCGTCGACGTTCTCATTGAGCGCGTAGCGCCAGGCGTACGGTGTCTGCATCTCGAGCGGCGCGTCCGGCAGCGGCAGGTCGCCGGCGGAGCCGAGCTGCTCGCCGTCGGACGAGAGATGCACGTGGGCCACGTACTTCAGGTACCAGTTCGCGCCGAAGAGCAGCGCGCTCGGCGTGCTGCCCTGGATGAGAATGCGGCCGTTGTCGGTGCCGATACGAAATCGCTCGCGCCCCTCCGCGGGCTCGAGGCGGCGCAACTCGAATTGCGCGGCGTGGCGGGGCAGCAGCCGCTCGAGCACTCCGGCGGCGGGGCGCACGTCGAACGCCTGCGCGGCGGGCACCGTGGGTGCGAGCAGAAGCAGCAGGCACGCGAGGAGCGCGCCGGGATCTTTGCCGGTGCGCGGTCGCCTCACCACCCGACCGCCTGCCCGTCCTTCCTGAAATCGGAGGCGCCGCGGTAGTAGCGCATCCCGGCATCGGCCGGCACGACCTGAATCACCTGCACGCCGCCCACCTCCGCGCCGCTGACCGACTCGACCCGGTGGCCCATCGCGGCGAGCGCCGGGCCGACCAGCTCGTAGAGCGGGGATTCGAGAATCAGCCGGTTCGAGACTTCGCTGTGCCGGAAGCGCGCGAGGTCCGCCGCCGCCTGCACGTTGGCGCCGAGGTCGATGACGTCGATGAGCAGCTGCGCGTGCCCCTGGGCCTGCATATCGCCGCCCATGAGCGTCACGGTCATCACGGGCTCACCGTCACGCATCAGGAATCCCGCCGACAGCGTGTTGAACGGCCGCTTGTGAGGCGCGATCACGTTCGGGCTCTTCGGGTTGAGCGTGAACAGGGTGCCGCGGTTGTGCAGCACGAAGCCGTAGCCGGGCACGGTGATTCCCGAGCCGAATTCGTTGTAGTTGCTGTTCACCCACGACACCATGTTGCCGTCCTTATCCGCCGTGGAGAGGACGATGGTGTCGCCTTTGAGGTCCGCGCCGCTCGGCGGTCCCGTCGCGGAGGCATGGTGGGGGTCGAACTTCGCACACAGCGACGCGGCGTGCGCGGGCGACAGCAATGGCGCGAGCGGAACACTCACGCGATCCGGATCGGCGTTGTAGCGGAAGAGATCCGCGTAGGCGAGCTTCTTCGCCTCGATGAGCATGTGCCAGTACCGGGGGCTCCGGGGACCCAGCGCTGCCAGCGTCTCCCCCGGCGCCCACTTTGGTACGCACTGCTCGAGGATGTTGAGCATTTCGCCCGCGGCCCAGGCCTGGGAGGGCGGCGGCAATTCCAGCACGTCGTAGCCGTGATACCGGGAGTGGGCCGGCTCGACCCATTCACCGCGATAGTTGGCGAGGTCCTCGAGCGTCATCGTGCCGCCGAGTGCCCGGGACTTCGCGACGATGGCCCGGGCGATCTCTCCTTTATAGAAGACGTCGACGCCCTGGGCCTGAAGCAGGCGGAAGGTGCGCGCGAGGTCCGGGTTCCTGAAGATCTGCCCCGGCGCGGGCGGCTGCCCGTTCACGTACCACACCTTCACGGAGTCGGGATCGAGCTCGGTGCAGCAGCCGCGCAGCGGCAGCGCCTTCGGCAGAATCCAGTCTCCCGCGATCCGCTCGGAGACCGGGAAGCCGTACTGGGCGTACCGGGCCGCGGCTTCGAGAACCTCCTTGAAAGTGAGCGTGCCGAATCGCTCGAGCACGGCCTGCCATCCCCACACCGCTCCCGGCACGGTGACGGGCAGGATGCCGCCCGGCGGCATGCCGGAGGTCGGCCCCCAGTTCCTCGGGTCGAAGCGGTAGCCGAGCTCGTTCAGGTGCTCGAGCGTGGCACCGCTCGGCGCAGTGCCGCTGGAGTTCAGTACGTACACCTTGTGATCCCTGGCGACGTAAATGACGGCGAAGAGATCCGACGCCACCCCCACCATCATGGGCTCGGTGATGCTCAGCACGCCGGCCGTGGCCACCGCGGCATCGACCGCGTTTCCGCCGCGCCTCAGCACCTCGAGGCCGGCCTGCGCCGCGAGCGGTT
>JASHQW010000331.1 GCA_030038875.1 Gammaproteobacteria bacterium
CCTGCGTCGTGCCCCTGCGACGCGCATCTCGATGGCGCGCAGCTCGCGCCGCATGGCAAGCGCCAGCCGTTCCCCGGCGCGTGCCACGGCCTCGAGGCACGCGGCGCGCTCCGGTACCACGAGCTCGGCCGCCGCCGAGGGCGTCGGGGCGCGCACATCCGCGACGAAGTCCGCGATGGTGAAGTCGATCTCGTGCCCCACCGCCGAGACCACCGGCAGCGGGCTGGCCGCGATGGCGCGGGCCAGCCGCTCGTCGTTGAACGCCCACAGATCCTCCAGCGACCCGCCGCCGCGCGCGAGGATCAGGACGTCGCATTCACCGCGGGCGCCGGCGGCTGCCAGCGCGCCGATCAGCGCCGGTACCGCGGCGGCGCCCTGCACCGCGGCCGGATAGATGAGCACGGCGGCCGGCGGAAAACGCCGCGCCAGGATCTTGAGGATGTCGTGCAGCGCCGCCCCCGAGGGCGAGGTAATCACCCCGATGCGCTGCGGGAAGCGCGGCAGTGGGCGCTTGCGCTCGAGCGCAAACAGGCCCTCGCCGGCGAGCCGGGTCTTCAGGCGCTCGAACTCGCGCTTGAGGGCGCCGACTCCCGCCTCCTCGAGGTGCTCGACGATCAGCTGGTACTCGCCGCGCGCTTCGTAGACGCTGATCCTCCCGCGCAGCAGCAGGTGGGCGCCGTCGCGGGGCGTGAATCCCACCAGCGAGTTCTGCACGCGGAACATCGCGCAGCGCAGCTGCGCTCCGCGGTCCTTGAGCGAGAAGCACCAGTGGCCGGAGGCCGGCTGGGAGAAGTTCGAGAGCTCCCCCTCCACCCAGATCACTCCCAGGCCCCGCTCCAGGACCGAACGCACCTCGCGGTTGAGGCGCGACACCGTGTAGACGTCGCGCTGCGGCGTGGCGGCCTCAAGCTCGGTTCTCAGAGCCATGCGGCACCTTAGCACGAGGTTTACCGCCGTCGCCCCGCCGCCTATAATTACGCATGCGCATCCTCGAAGAAGCTCTCACCTTCGACGACGTCCTCCTGGTTCCGGCCTACTCGGAAATTCTGCCACGCGAGGTCGACCTCTCCACGCGCGTCACGCGCCGCATCCGCCTGAACGTGCCGATCATGTCGGCCGCCATGGACACGGTGACCGAGGCGCGCCTCGCCATCACGATCGCGCAGGAAGGCGGGATCGGCGTCATCCACAAGAGCATGACGATCGAGGCCCAGGCGCGTGAAGTCGGGCGGGTGAAGAAGTTCGAGAGCGGCGTGATCAAGGACCCGATCACCGTCTCTCCCAACATGACCATCCGCGAGGTGCTCGACCTCACCCGCTCGCGCGGCATCTCGGGCGTCCCGGTGGTGGTCGGCCGCAAGGCGGTCGGCATCGTCACGCACCGCGACCTGCGGTTCGAGGTGAAGCTCGACGCGCCGGTGTCCTCGGTCATGACGCCGAAGGAACGGCTGGTGACGGTGCGCGAGGACGCCTCCAAGGAGCAGGTGCTGGCGCTCCTTCACAAGCATCGCATCGAGAAGCTCCTGGTGGTGAACGGCGAGCACGAGCTCGTCGGCATGATCACGGTGAAGGATTTCCAGAAGGCCACCGAGTTCCCGCGCGCCGCCAAGGACGAGGGCGGACGGCTGCGGGTCGGCGCGGCGGTGGGCACCACGCCCGATACGCTCGATCGCGTCGCGGCGCTCCGCGAGGCCGGGGTCGATCTGCTCGTGGTCGACACCGCGCACGGGCACTCGCGCGGCGTCATCGAGACCGTCGGGCGCATCAAGGCAAAGTGGGCCGATGCCCAGGTGATCGCCGGCAACATCGCCACGGCGGAGGCCGCGCGTGCCCTGCAGGACGCCGGCGCGGATGCGGTCAAGGTCGGCATCGGCCCCGGCTCGATCTGCACCACGCGCGTCGTCGCCGGCGTCGGCGTGCCGCAGATCTCGGCGGTCGCCAACGTCGCCGAGGCGCTGCGCGAGGCCGACGTGCCGGTGATCTCCGACGGCGGTATCCGCTTCTCCGGCGATATCGCCAAGGCGATCGCTGCCGGGGCGGATGCGGTCATGATCGGCGGCCTGTTCGCCGGCACCGAGGAGTCGCCGGGCGAGGTCGAGCTCTACCAGGGCGCCTCTTACAAGTCCTACCGCGGCATGGGCTCGCTCGGCGCCATGGCCGAGCGCCATGGCTCGGCCGACCGGTATTTTCAGGACGCCGCCACCGAGCTCGAGAAGCTCGTGCCCGAGGGGGTGGAGGGCCGCGTACCCTACAAGGGGAGCGTCGTCACCATCCTGCAGCAGCTTTCCGGAGGACTGCGGGCGGCGATGGGCTACACCGGCAGCCGCAGCATCACCGACATGCGCACGCGGCCGGTGTTTGTGCGCATCACCAACGCCGGCATTCGCGAGAGCCACGTCCACGACGTCAGCATCACCAAGGAATCGCCCAACTACCGGGCGTCCTGACGACGAACCCAATGGCGAGCGTTCCCAAAGCCCCCGGCCTCACTCACTCCAGAGCGCCCGGGCCCGCCGGCGCGCCGCGTCCCGACATTCATGCGCACCGGATTCTGATCCTCGACTTCGGCGCCCAGTACACCCAGCTCATCGCGCGGCGGGTGCGCGAGCTCGGTGTGTACTGCGAGATTCACCCTTACGACATGAGTGATGCCGAGGTACGCGCGTTCGCGCCCCGCGCCGTGATCCTCTCGGGCGGTCCTGAGTCGGTCACCGACCGCAATCCGCCGCGCGCGCCCACCGCGGTATTCGAGCTCGGCGTGCCCGTGCTCGGCATCTGCTACGGCATGCAGACCATGGCGCAGCAGCTCGGCGGCCGCGTCGCCCCGTCCACCGAGCGCGAGTTCGGTTATGCCGAGGTCACCGTCACCGGCGCCTCGCGCCTCCTCGAACACCTCGAGGACCGGCGTGACCCCGCGGGGCACGCGCAGCTCGACGTCTGGATGAGCCACGGCGATCGCGTCGACGCCCTGCCCCCCGGCTTCACCGCGAGCGCCTCGACCGGCACCATTCCCTACGCCGCCATGAGCGACGAGCGGCGGCGCTTCTACGGGGTGCAGTTCCACCCCGAGGTCACCCATACCAGGCAGGGCGCACGGCTCCTCGAGCGCTTCGTGCGCGAGATCGCGGGCTCCGATGCGCTGTGGAGCGTCGGCAACATC
>JASHQW010000332.1 GCA_030038875.1 Gammaproteobacteria bacterium
GAGCTGTACTGCACCGGCATGTCCCAGCCGCCGAAGTCGACGATGCGGGCGCCGAGCTCCTGGTGCAGCGCGAACAACGGGGTCCTGCGTCCCACTTAGGTCCTCCAGCGAACAAAGCAGCCGGCACACGCCGCGCACGCGGAGCGCCTGCCGCCCTTCTGTCCCTGTGACCTGAGAGATCAGGCGCTTTGCACGAGGCGCCGCTCCCCTTCGGTGGGTGGATGCCTCGATCCACCGCTCTCCAGAAGCCCCGCGGAGCGTTAAGACCGCCTCCGCCGTCTGCCGTTCTTGTGCCTGAGCGTTTCCGGGCGGGATTTGCGCCTTCGGCGTTCCGGCTTAAGGGCCGGACTCTCTCCGGACAGACCGTTTCGGGCCTTGGGATGATACCAGCCCCGCCGCAACGGTAGAATCCGCGCGGCATGAGCCTCCCCCGCCGCTCCGCAGTCCAGGTATCGATCGGACCGATTCGCATCGGGGGCGGCGCCCCGATCGTGGTCCAGTCGATGACCAATACGGATACCGCGGACGTCGAGGGCACGGCGCGGCAGGTGGCGGCGCTCGCGCGCGCGGGCTCCGAGCTGGTGCGCGTCACCGTGAATACCAGCGAGGCGGCGGCGGCGGTCGCTCCGATCCGCGCCTGGCTCGACCGCGCGGGAGTCGCGGTGCCGCTCATCGGCGACTTTCACTTCAACGGACATAAGCTGCTGCGCGAGCATCCCGAGTGCGCCGCGGCGCTCGCCAAGTACCGCATCAACCCGGGCAACGTCGGGCGGGGATCGAAGCGCGACCCGCAGTTCGCCGAGATGATCGAGATCGCCTGCCGCTACGGCAAGCCGGTACGCATCGGCGTCAACTGGGGGAGCCTCGACTCGGACCTCCTGACGCGTCTCATGGACGAGAACTCCGCGCTCCCTGAGCCCCTCGATGCGCAGGCGGTGCTGCGCAACGCCGTGGTGCTCTCGGCCTTAGGCAGCGCGCAGCGGGCTGAGGAGCTCGGGCTCGCGCACGACCGCATCGTGCTCTCGGCCAAGGTGAGCGGCGTACAGGATCTCATCGCAATCTACCGCGACCTCGGCGCGCGCTGCGACTACCCGCTGCATCTCGGGCTCACCGAGGCCGGCATGGGGTCGAAGGGGATCGTCGCCTCGACCGCCGGCATGGCGGTGCTGCTGCAGGAAGGGATCGGCGACACGATCCGCGTGTCGCTCACTCCCGAGCCGGGCGGCGACCGCACCCAGGAGGTGATCGTCGCGCAGGAGATCCTGCAGACCATGGGGTTGCGCGCGTTCACGCCGCTGGTGGTGGCGTGCCCTGGCTGCGGTCGCACCACCAGCACCTTCTTCCAGGAGCTCGCCCTCAAGATCCAGAGCCACATCCGCGCGCGCATGCCGCAGTGGCGGCGCGAGCACGCCGGGGTGGAGCAGATGACCGTGGCCGTCATGGGCTGCGTCGTGAACGGTCCGGGCGAGAGCAAGCACGCCAACCTCGGTATCAGCCTGCCCGGCACCGGCGAGCGGCCCGTGGCGCCGGTGTACGAGGACGGCGAGAAGACCGTGACCTTGAAGGGCGAGCGCATCGCCGAGGAGTTCCAGGAGATCGTCGAGCGCTACGTCGCGCGCCGCTACGCGCGCCTCACGCCGCCTGCGGGTGACGCATGAGCGAGACGCTGGCCGCGCGCAAGTGCAAGCCCTGTGAAGGGGGCGTGCCGCCGCTCACCCCGGAGGAGGCCGGCAAGCTCCTCACGCAGATCTCGGGCGAGTGGGCGCTCATCGAGAACGCGCACGCCATCCAGCGCAAGTTCACCTTCCGCGATTTCTACCGCACCATGAGCTTCGTCAACGCGCTCGCGCACATCGCCAACATCGAGGATCATCACCCGGATCTCGAGGTCGGCTACAACTACTGCCGCGTGAAGTTCAGCACGCATGCCGTGAAGGGCCGCTCGGAGAACGACTTCGTGTGCGCGGCGAAGGTGGATCTCATTCCGTTGCTGTGAGGCGCGCGGCGACAAACTCGACGAAGGCGCGCACCTTGGCCGGGATGAAGCGCGCGCTCGGATAGACCGCGTAAATCCCCTGCTCGGCACTCGCCCACCCGGGCAGCACCCGCCGCAGAGTGCCGCCGCGCAGGTCTGCGCCGGCGACCGAAGCCGGCAGCAGGCCGATGCCGCCGCCGCTGCGGCAGGCGGTGAGCAGCACGAACGCGTTGTTCGAATGCAGGGGCCCGGTCACCTCGACGGCGGCCTGTGCCCGGCCGCGCTGCAGATTCCAGCGCCGCGGGCGTGGTCCGATGTCGAGCACGAGGCATGCGTGCTCGCGCAGCTGCTGCGGAGTGCGGGGATCGCCACGCCGCTCGAGGTAGGCGCGACTCGCGAGCAGGACGCGGCGCGTGGGCGCGAGGCGGCGCGCCACCAGGCGCGAATCGGCTGCCAGCGTGCCGACCCGCAGCGCGAGATCGTAGCCCTCCTCGATCAGATCGACGTAGCGGTTGGAGAGCTGCAGGTCGAGCGTCATCAGTGGATGCGCGGCGAGGAATTCCGGGACGAGCGGCGCGATGAGCGTCTGCCCGGCGCCGGTAGCGGCGCTGACCCGTAACGCGCCGCGCAGCGATGCAGCACGCTCGCGCACCTCTGCGTCGGCGCCCTCGAGCTCCGCCAGCAGCGCCTCGCAGCGCTTGAAGTAGTCCCGGCCCGCATCGCTCAGGGTGACCCGGCGCGTCGTCCGCTGCAGCAAGCGGACCCCGAGCCGGTTCTCGAGGGCCGCGACCGCACGACTGACTGCGGAGACATGTCGTTCGAGATGGCGCGCGGCCTGCGCGAAGCTCTGCCAGCGCGCCACTTCGACGAAGGCGCTCAGCTGCTCGAGGCGGTCCACGGGACTATTGCAATCCTGGCAAAAGTCATTTGCATTCTGATGAGTTTATCGCAGATGTGCTGGGCGCATATCCTCGGCTCCATGAGCTCAAGGAGGAGACCGTGAAGAGCCCCGCCACACTACTTCCGTCCGCCGCGCGCCCCGTGCCAGCCACCGGGGCCGCCGCCCGCGCGCCGGCCGCCCTGCTGGGCTGCGTGTTCGTCCTGCTGTGGAGCACGGGCTACCCGGCAGCGCGCATCGCGCTCGATCACGGCGCGCCGTTTACGCTGCTCGTGCTGCGCTTCGGTGGCGCAGGAATGATCTTCGCTCTGCTCGCCTGGATGGCCGGAGCCGCCTGGCCGCGTGGGCGCGCCGCGTTGCACAGCGCCCTGGTGGGCACCTTGCAGCTGGCGCTGCAGTTTGGCGCGCTCTACTGGGCCGCCGCCCAGGGCGTGAATGTAGGCCTGATCGCGCTCGTCATCGGCACCATGCCGATGGTCGTGGCACTGCTCGGGCTGCTGCTCTTTCGCGAAGCTGTCCGCCCGCTGCAATGGCTCGGCTTCGCTGTCGGCTTCGCCGGAGTGGCACTGGCCGTAGGCGAAGGTATCGCTCCCGGCCACGCGGGAGCCGGCGCCTCCCTGGCGGTGCTCCTGGGCCTCTTTGCCATCAGCGCCGGCACCTTGTATCAGAAACATCACGCTTCGGAAGTCGACCCACGCAGCGGCCTCGCGCTGCAGAACCTCGCCGCAACGGTGCTGCTGCTGCCGCTCGCCGCGCATGAAGGCTTCCGCGCGGACGGCTCCGCCGCGCTCTTCGCCACCCTCGGCTGGATGATCGGCGTCAACTCGCTCAGCGCCTTCGCACTGTTCTTCGTGCTGCTGCGACGCGGCGCAGTCAACCAGGTGGCGACGCTGTTCTTCCTGATGCCTCCGGTGACCGCCGTGATCGATTACCTGGTGCTGGGAGATGCACTGACGCCGTACAAGGTGGCCGGCCTCGCGTGCGCGGCGCTCGGCGTCTATCTGGGGACGCGGCCGAGCGACACCGCTGCGCCGCGCACTGCGCTGAGCGCATCTCCGCGCGCCGTGGACCGTGTTGGGCGCCCCGACGCGGTGAGCACCCGCCGCCCGTTCAGCGCGCCAGCAGCGGCAGCTCGCCGCTCGTGCCCAGCGCCCTGCGAATAAAGAAGCGCCGCAACTCCTGGCTGCGGTTCACCCACCCGAGCCCGCGCTGCGCGAGCCGCGCGACGGGTCCCGTGCCATGGGCCAGCAGACGATCGAAGACATCGATCGAAGAGGCCATGAGGGCGATCTCGCTCTTGCGCCAGCGCTCATAGGCGCGCAGCACGCCGAGCGACCCCGGATCCTCGCGCTGCGCCACGGCCGCGGCCACCAGCTGTACCAGCGCCCCCGCATCGAGCAGCCCGAGGTTCACGCCCTGGCCGGCGAGCGGATGCACCACGTGTGCGGCGTCGCCGACGAGTGCGACGCGCTCGGTGACGTAGCGCGGGGCCGTGAGGCGCCGCAGTGGCAGGGAGACCCGTTCGCTCACCAGGCGGGTCGCCCCGAGCGCGAGGTCCGAGGCACGGTCGAGCTCGTGCGCGAAGTCCGCGGCGCTCGCGCCGGAAAGCGCGGCCGCAAGCGCATCGTCGGCCGACCAGACGATCGAGCTCGTGCCGTCAAAGAGCGGCAGGAAGGCCAGCGTGCCGTTCTTCATGAAGCGCTGCCAGGCGGTGAGCCCGTGCGGGCGGTCGGTGGCGACCGTGGCGACGATCGCCGTCTGGCGGTAGCCGCTCACCTCGGCCGTGAGGCCCGCCGCCGCGCGCAGCACGGATTGCGCGCCGTCGGCGCCGACGACGAGCCGCGCGCTCAGCTCGCCGCGGCTGGTCGTGATGCGCGCTGCGTCGGCCTCGATCACGAGCGACGAGAGCTGGGCCGACTCGAGCTGTCCGCCGGCCGCGCCGAACGCCGCGATCAGCGCCGTCTGCAGCAGCCGATTCTCGACGATATAGCCCAGGTTCGGCTCGCCCACGTCTGCGGCATCGAAGACGAGAACGCCCTCGCTGTCCGGGGCGACCCGCTCGTGCCAGATGCGCATGCGCTCGTAGGCACAGGCGCGCGGGCCCGCGATCGCGGGCCACGCGCCGGCATGCTTCAGCAGTGCCTCGCTGGCGCGCGAGATCGCCACCACGCGGGCATCGGGCGGCGCTCCCGCGGCCGGTGGCTGCGGCACGCGCGGCTC
>JASHQW010000333.1 GCA_030038875.1 Gammaproteobacteria bacterium
GGCCAGCGCGGCGGCGCCGAGCGCCGAGCTCGAAGGCGGCGCGGCGGGGCAAGCGGCGCAGCCTTCGTGGATGGCCGGCGCGGTTGCGGCGGCCGGTGAAGCGCACCGCCAGCCGCCCGCAGCGGCGAGCGATCCATCGTTGCGGGAGGTGACCGCGCCGCTGCTGGGCATCTTCTACCGCGCCCCGCGACCGGCCGATGCGCCGTACGTCGAAGTCGGCTCACAGGTGCAGGAAGACACCGTCGTCGGCATCATCGAAGTCATGAAGCTCATGAACAGCGTGCGCGCGGCGGTGCGGGGCACCGTGGTCGAGATCCTCGCCGAGGACGGTGCGCCGGTCGAGTACGGCCAGGTGCTGCTGCGCGTTGCGCCCGGGGCACAGCGTGGCTGACATCGCGCTGGTCGACACCTCGCTCCGCGACGGCAATCAGAGCCTATGGGGCGCACTCGGAATCGACACCGCCAAGACGCTCAGCGTCGCGCCTCTGCTCGAGCGCGTCGGCTTCAAGGCGATCGACTTCACGACATCGACTCACATGGGCGTCGCCGTGCGCTACAAGCGCGAGGACCCGTGGGAGCGCATTCGCCTCACGGCGGCCGCGACGCCCACCACGCCGTTGCAGTTCATGTCGACGGGCTTTCGCTTCATCTCCTGGGAGACGGCCAGTCCGGAGTTCATGGCGCTCGCCTTCGAGGTGCTCGCGCGCAACGGCATCCGCCGTTTCTGCCTCGCCGATCCCATGAACGACGCCGAATCCAACACCGTCTGTGCGCAGGCGGTGAAGCGCGCCGGGGGCGAGTTCGTCATCGCGGCGCTCGTCTTCACGCTCAGTCCCATCCACGACGACCGCCATTACGCCGCGGCGGCGCGCAAGCTCGCCGCTTGCCCCGCGGTGGATGCGATCTATATCAAGGATCCAGGGGGGCTGCTGTCGCCGCGGCGCGCGAGCACGCTGATCCCGGCCGTCAAGGCCGAGATCGGCGCCAAGCCGCTCGAGCTGCACTCCCACTGCACGATCGGTCTCGGCGAGCTCCTCTATATGGACGCGGTGGACTACGGGGTGAGTGCGCTGCAATGCGCCTCCGGTGCCGCGGCGGACGGGATCTCGAATCCGCCGTCGCTGCGCGTGGCGCAGAACCTGCGCGCGCTTGGCCACACGGTGAGCGTCGACATCGCGGCGCTGACCGAGGTGGACCGCTACTTCACCCGCCTGGCGCAGGCGGAAGGCTTGCCCGCGGGTGCCCCGCAGCCCTTCGATGCCGCTTACCTGCGCCATCAGCTTCCCGGCGGCATGATCGGCACCATGCGCCGGCATCTCGCCGAGCATCGGCTTTCCCATCTCGAGGGGCGGGTCATCGAGGAGATGGCCCGGGTGCGCGAGGAGCTCGGCTGGCCGATCGTCATGACACCGTTCTCGCAGATACTCCTCATGCAGGCGGTTCTCAACGTGACCGGCCGCGAGCGCTACGAGATCGTCCCCGACGAAGCCATCCGCTATGCGCTCGGGCGCTTCGGCCGGCCCAACGTTGCGATCGCGCCCGAGGTGCTGGAGCGGATCGAATCGCTGCCGCGCACCGCGGAGCTGCGCGCGGAACCGCCGATGGCGCCGCTCGCGGAGCTGCGCGCGCGACTCGGCCGGGAGCTCTCCGATGAGGAGTTCCTGCTGCGCGCCACCATGCCGGCGGCGCAGGTGGATGCGATGCGAGCCGCGGGGCCGGCCGCACGTCAGTACGATCCCGGCTCGGCACCGGTCATGGAGCTGCTGCGCCGGGTCCTCAAACTGCGCAATGTCGCGGAGCTCAGCGTGGTGAAGAGCGACTTCCGCCTCGAGCTGCGTGGCGCCGCCTGCCGCGGAGCGCGGCCGGCATGAGCGCTCTGGCCGCCGCCGCTGCCGCGCGCACGGGCGTCCGCGGGGTCGTATTCGACGTCGACGGGACACTGCTGCTCAGCAACCGCTCACTCGGCAGCTACGAGCTGTTGCCGGGAGCGATCGAGGTGCTGAGCGCACTCAAGGCGCGGCACGTGCCCTTCGCGCTCCTGACCAACGGCAGCAATTACCCGCCGGCGGAGCAGGCCGCGAGGCTGCGCGGCGTGGGGCTGCCGGTCGACGATGAGCAGATGGTCACGCCCTCCAGCATCGCCGCGGATTATCTCGCCGGCCGCGGCATCCGCCGCGCCCTGGTACTCGGCAGCGCCGGCGTCGGGCAGGCGCTGCGCGACGCCGGCATCGAGACGGTGCACACCGGCGAGGCGGGAGCGACCGAGGTCGGAAGCGTCTTCGTCGGCTGGCATCCGCAATGCGGCATGAAGGATATCGAGACTGCCTGTCAGGCCATCTGGGGCGGGGCGGAGCTCTGCGTCGCCTCCGACGTCCCGTTCTTCGCCACGGCGCAGGGGCGCACGATCGGCTATTCGTTCGCGATCACCGCGGCCATCCGCCGCCTGACGCGCGCACCCATGACGCTCACCGGCAAACCCTCGCTCCGGGCACTGCGCTTCGTCGCCCGGCGACTCGAGGTGCCGGCGCGCTCGCTCGCGGTCGTCGGCGATGATCCGATCGTCGAGATCCTCATGGCGCGCCGCGGCGGTGCGACCGCACTGGCGGTGACGACCGGGATGACGCGGCGCGAGGAATGGGAGCGGCAGGTGCGCGCCCACGCGCCCGATGCGATCCTCGCGGACCTGCGCGAGCTGCTCGACTGGATCGACATCACGGGTACGGCGCCGCGCGCGCGCGCCGCCGCCCGCCGGCTGAGCTGACAGGCAGCACTGCGCAGCGCTGCGGAGCACGACATGTCATTACCCAAGCCCTATGCCGACATTCCCGGAACCACGATCTTCGACACCGAGCAGGCGCGCCGCGGCTATCACCTCAACATGTTCTGCATGTCGCTGATGAAGCCCGAGAACCGCAGGCGCTTCAAGGCGGACGAGCGTGCATACCTCGCTGAGTGGCCGATGAGCGACGAGCAGAAGCAGGCCGTGCTCGACCGGGATTACAACCGCATGATCGCGCACGGCGGCAACATCTATTTCCTCGCCAAGCTGTTCGCGACCGACGGCAAGACCTTCCAGTACGTGGCGGCGCAGATGGCGGGCATGTCGCAGGCGGAGTACGCCCGCATGATGCTCGCGGGCGGACGCGCCCCCGGAGGCTGAGGCAGACGATGCGCGCCGCGCTCTACTACGGTCGGCAGGACCTGCGGCTCACCGCGGTGCCGGAGCCCGAGCCCGGGCCCGGGGAGGTGAAGCTGCGCGTGCGCTACAACGGCATCTGCGGCAGCGACCTGCTCGAGTACTACGACGGCCCGGTCACCACGCGCAGCAGCCCGCATCCGCT